>QNAU01000091.1 GCA_003641545.1 Thermotoga sp. | reverse complement strand
TTCAGACTCGTCGATCTCGAATTCGATGTTGACTGGCACACGAGAAGGAACATGTTGAGGTTGAACATCCAGACGGATTTTCTCACGAGAAGGGTCAGAAATGAGATAGCCTTCGGTTACATCGAAAGAAAAACCACTAAGAACACGAGCTTTGAGATGGCGAGATTCGAAGTTCCACAGCACAGATGGTTGGAGATGGGTGAGGATGATCACGGTCTGGTGATCGTGAACGATTCAAAGTACGGTTTCTCCGCTCATCATTCTGAGATCTCACTCAGTCTCTTGAGGGGGGCAATATACCCCGATTTCTTCTCCGATGAGGGAAAACACCATTTTGAATTCAGGCTGATACCACACGACGGCGATTGGAAACCCGTAGCTTTGCGTCATGGGGTTTCCTTCAACATGATGATACCTGCCATCCATGGAAGAATTCGAAATCCCATGGGCATTCTAAAAGAGTTGTTTGAAATCTCGGAGAATCCAGTTCTGTCATCGTTGAAGAAGAGATACGATTCGGAAGAGGTGGTCGTGAGATTCTACGAATCCCGTGGAGAAAGGACGAAGTTGAACATCAAAAAAGGGATGTTCAGATCCAACATACTTGAAGATGAACTCGAACCGGCTGGATCCTGCGAAATTTTCAGACCCTTCGCGGTCAGAACCTTCATATACAAGCCATTGAAATGAAGACAAAAAACCGGGGGGTGGGTGACGTGTAGAGGGAGAATCACCTACCTTCCCCGGTTCCCTCCTATCCCCAACCCCCTTCTCGTTTAATATTTATCTTTTTATCAGATCCAGTCCTTTCTCTATCATCTTCCTCAAATCGATCTCCCCCACGGTTTTCAAGATGGTCCTCGGGAGGAACAAAAGTGTGAAGATTGAGGAGATCACCATGGATATGAACATGAGAATGCCAACGTCCGTGTGTATCTTCATCGGCGAGAAATACAGGGATAGAAAACCTGCCCCTATTCCGAACGCGTTGGCAATTATCGCAGTTCCAGTTATACTCAAAGTTCTGAACATAGCCCTCGTACTCTTTTTTCCTTCGCTCTCCTTGAGATACGTGTAGGAGAGATGGATCGAGTAATCTATCCCGGCACCGATGGCTATGTTGGCGACATAACTTGTGATAACGTTCAGATCTATTTTCAGAATGCCCATGAATCCGAACACGAACAAAAGCATACCGAGCACGGGGATCATGGTTAAAGTTCCTACCACGATGTTTCTCATGGTCAGTATCATCATGAGGTATATGGTGAAGAGGGCGAACGATAGACTCTTCAACTGGTTCTCCACGAGCTTTTCATTCGCCTCCATGTATTCGTATTGAAAACCCCATATCTTTTTTTCCACCGCACCGGTGTTGAAACTCATCACCAGTCTCTCTATTTCCTTCAAAGTTTTGGTTGAATCATTCCTTGGAAATATGAATATTCGAATACTTCTATCCCCGATGTTCAAGAGTTTTTCGATTGGTATCGCATTCCTCAGCCTCACCATGTACCTCAGTGAAAGAAAACCAGCTATGTTGAATCCTATATTCTTCGAGAGAGCTCTCAGCATGGAATAAACGGAAAATGTTCGGTAGGCGAGACCTCTTTTAACCAACTCATCCTCCAGCTTCAGAACCCTTGAGGAAATGTCGCTCGAGAGAGGATCCTTGTCGAATTTCAGCATGGCAAACACGGGTATGGTGTATCCGGTCAATCTCTCAATCGTCCTCAGACTCCTTCCTATATCTGTGTTCCCCTTGAAAAATCTCGTGGGTGAGAATTCCACCTTGATGGTGTATATGAACGGAGATATGGAAAAAACCAGTATTAAAAACAGCACAACTGCCTTTCTGCTCATCAAGAAAGGTATCATCCTGTGGAAGATCCTGAACCCCAAACCTATCGATTTCATCGGTTTCAGAAAAGTTGAAAATGAAGGAAGAAAGAGCATGGAACACAGGAAAACCAAGAATATCCCAATCGCCGTTGACAGACCGAATTCTCTCATGGAGGGTGAATCGGTGAAGAGTAATGAGAGAAAGCCGGTCGTGGTTGTCAAAGTTGAAAGGAGTATCGGTATCCCAACTTCACCCACGGTTTTTTTCATGGCTTCAACTATTCCACACCTATCCCTGAATTTTATGTAATGTGTGACGAAATGCATACCGTATGCGCTACCTATTATTATGGTTATAACCGGTATGAGGACATTCTCGAGTGTTATGTTCTTTCCGATCCATCCATACATACCCATTATCCATATCGATCCACTGATCGCCGGTATCAGTGAAACGATGGTTGAAAGGTTGCTTCTGATTCTGAAGTAGAATATGAGGAAGATCATGAGTGAAGCTATCAATGGAAAGTATCTAAGTATCCTCACAACGTACTCGATGGATTTGAGCTCAAGGTATGATGTGGACAGTATATAGTATTCCACTCTTTCCATCTCAAGAATCCTCTCTATCTCCCTCAGTTGCTCATGACTCGCATTTCCGTATTCCTTGGATCCAACGAGGAAAAGGATGAACACGTCATTTTCATCAACGTGTAGCAACCCAAAATCTCTGAGCAGATTCTCGGCATCCTTTCCAAATTTCAGAGGGTTGATGACGAAAGATGTGTTCTTCAAGCTCGAGATCATACCATCTATCCTCTCAACTTCTCTAAGATAATCCTTCCCATTCAACTTTACCAGGATGAAGGAAACATCAGCCATGCCACTGCTACCACTGTATCTTTTCCTCAGTTCGCTGTATTCCGACTTTGCTCCTTGCTTGAAGTAGGGTGAAACCTTTATCTTGGTTATTCCAACGAACATGAGAAGTGTTATGAACAGGAAAACAGATATGAATATCCATCTGTATCTGTAGAATGCGATGTAAAGTTTTACACCCATCCCTCCAATCTTTCGAATTCTTTCAAAGCGTTCCTTTTGATCTCGTTCTCATCCACCGTTGGGAAATTCCCATCGTAGTAAATCCACACACCATCGACCATCGTGGCGAAAACATCTCCTGAATTTCCCGAGAACAAGATATGTGAGATGAGTCGATCCGGTACATTCGGGAAATACGAGACCTTTCCCGAATCCACGATGGTCAAATCCGCACGATAGCCTTCCTCTATTTTCCCGGTATCTTCAAAACCGAGTATTCTCGCACCATTTTCGAAACTTTCGGAAAACAGCGCGTATACATCGAATTTTTCATTCACGATCCTCGCTACGAGAGCCATGTAGTTGAACTCTTTCCAAACATCCAGCGAATTGTTGCTTGCAGCTCCATCAGTTCCGACACTCAACTTGAGGCCCATATTCATCATTCTATCTACGGGAGGAAAACCATTCCAAAGCTTGGCGTTGCTGACGGGACACAACGCTATTCCCACATCGTAGTCCTTCAGTATTCTCAGATCATCTTCATCAACCTGAACCAGATGAACACCTATGAGATCCGTCTCAAAGATACCGGTTTCCACGAGATCTCGAAGGGTGTAGTCTTCTCTCTCCTCTGGAGATTCAAGAAGGTGTATCATAACCTTCACACCTTCACTTTTCGCAATGTTGGATATTTCCTCGAGATATTCTTTGGAACATGTGTAAGGTGCATGAGGACCGAGTCCGATTCTCACCCTGTCTCCACTGAGCGATAATTCCCTCAGATTTTCCATCAACCTGTTTCTTCCATTTCCATCCATATCAACCAATCCCCTCGTCAAAAGCGCCTTCATTCCGAACTCATTCACCGCTTTTGCCATGCTATCAAGGTGGAAATACATGTCTCCAAATGTAGTTATACCCTTCGATGCCATCTCCATCTGAGCGAGCAAGGTGAACCAGTATACGGAATCGGAATTCAACTTGGCTTCCCTTTTCAAAACCTTCCTCAACCATTTTGAAAGTGGGGCGAAATCCTCCAAACCCCTAAAAACAACCATGGGGGAATGAGTATGCGTGTTCGCGAATCCAGGAAGTATCATTTTTCCATTCAGATCGTGATACTCCATCTCCTCTGACGATCCAGAGTCGTTTTCGAACGACCCACTTCCAACCTTTTCAATGTATTTCCCAGCTATGATCAGATGTCCATAATGAAATTTCCCATCTCGGAATATGCATGCGTTGTCCAATACCGTGATTTTCATCTCTTCCAAATTATGCCTCCTTGTCAAATTTGGTTTTGAGGCGGTCATCGGATACACGGAAAACCTTGGAATATTTTTTCAAAATCTCAAGTGTTTGGGAATTCGTTTCCAGCTCTTTCAACATCTTTTCCTTCATCAAACGTAACCTTTCGACGATCCTTCTCTCGTAATTTTCTATCTCGATTCTCATATTATCCAAATTGCGCGGGACATTTTTTGAGTCCTTCAGCTCCTTCAAAATTTTTCCCCTCAGTGTGAGAACTTCATCGAATCTTTTCAAATGTTCTTCATCCGTGAGATCCGAATCCAGCATGTGGTTCAGAATTTCATACAGTTCCTTCGTCAAATCTAAAACTTTCGAAAGCTTTCTCTTGAAATTCAGCACACTTGAACTCCCCGTGAAAAGATTGAAAAAGCGGGGTATACCCCCGCCAGATTCCCCACAAGGAACAGATCAAACTTTGCTTCTCAGGTTCTTACCGGGTATGAACTTTGGCACCTTCTTGGCAGGTATGTTGATCGGTTCTTTCGTCCTTGGATTGACTCCTTTCCTCGCCGCTCTCTCTTTCACAACAAAGCTTCCGAAACCGACGAGCCTGACCTTCTCACCCTTTGCCAGTGCATCGCTCACGACTTCCACAAAGGCATCAATCACTTTCTGAGCGGTTTTCTTCGTCGTTCCAGCCTTCTTCGCAACCTCAGCAACCAACGCTTTCTTGTTCATCATCTACCCCCCTTTCCCAGAACGGTTCTAAATCCCCTCTCGATCTCATCGATAAAAAAATATACCAGATATACTCCTGAAAATCAAGAGTTCAAGGGGAACAGAGCGTTCAAGATACCAGAAGATGATGAGGAAAGGATTCTGAAACTCGGGTTTCAAAGGGTATCTAAGTATTTCTCGAGCGAATCCAGAAGGACTCCCACTTCCCAAGAATGCGGGATATTTTCTCTGCAAACAAATTCCACATCGCTCAACCTGTATTTTGAAAGCATGGTACCAATCCTGGTTTTCATGTCTTCAACCATCCATCTGTTTATCCCTTCACCGTAGAAACTCACCCTCTTTGGATTGAGTATGATTACGAGATTGCTCAACTCCTTGGATAGGATCTTCAGAGAATCGGTGAAAAATCTTCTCACTTTTTTGGGGTTATTTCTCGAGAGATGTCTGAGCTCATCCAAGCGTATTCTGTATCTCTCCTCTTCATATTCGACGAAATCCATTATTGAGAAATCTTCGTTCATGAATTTCTTCAGAACCGCATACTCCGATGCAACCGTTTCCAAACATCCCCTCTGTCCACAATAACATTTCTCTCCATCCGGATCCACGATCACGTGTCCAAATTCGAAGAATTTCCTTTTTCCATTTTCGAGGAATGCAGCTCCT
>QNAU01000090.1 GCA_003641545.1 Thermotoga sp. | reverse complement strand
GTCACCTGCTTCATGGCGAAAGTTTTGATACCCACAGATCACACCTCCTAATTTGGTTTTTCAAAGCTCACGAAATTTTACCATCCGGTCAGTTAAAAATTCAAGTCCTCGGAGGGATTTTTCCGAAAAGTGGGAACGAAAGATCAGGTGAGAAAGAGATCCTGGAGATTCTTATAACTCACGGTGAAAGCCAGATCTTTCGCCACATCCACGGGTATCTGTCCTCTTTCCACCATCTTTCCAAGAAGGTTGGCTACAACGCGTCTGAACATCTCCGTTCTCGATCCAAAGGACATCAATTTTCTCGAATCCGTGACCATACCGGTGAATCTACTCAGCAGGTCGACACTGGATATATATTCAAGATGAAGGTTCATGCCGAATGGGCTATCGTTGAACCACCAGGCTGCACCTATGTTCACATTTGGGAAAGCCCTTGCGATGGTTGTTATCGTTGGAAGATGGGTTGGATCGAGTATGTACAGAATGATCCTCAACTTTCCGTCGAATTCGTTCAGAAAACATCGAAGTCCTTCCGCGAGATCTATCATGTTGGTCGAAATGTCCCCGCCGGAATCCGGTCCAAGATTTTTGAACAGGCTCAGTCTATAGTCTCTGACCGCCCCTATGTGAATTTGCATTATCCAATCTTTCTCGGAGTCAAGGATTCCAAAGAACATCAGCATATAGGCTTTGAAATCCTCAACCTCATCTTTTCCAAGGGGTCTACCTTCGATGGCTTTTTCGTATATTTTGGATATTCTTTCCTTCCTCACCCAACGAGATGTGGGGTTCTCCACGCCGTGATCACTCGCAACGCATCCGTACTCACCAAAGTTGTCATGGGATCTTGAAATTGCACTCAAGAAAGCCTCAAAACTGAAAGGATCTTCGTTCATCTTCTCTGTGAAATGAACAACATATTCCCTCCAGTCATTCTTTTCCACGTTCATCAATCTGTCCGGCCTCCATGTGGGTAATATTCTCGTTGCTTCCACTTCACTTTTCGCCCTTTTATGAAGATCCAACTCTGAAATGGGATCATCCGTTGTACACATCATTTCAATCTTCATGTTTCTCAGGAGGGATTTCTGCTTCATGTTCTCATCCTCGAGTTTCTTCTTCGTCTCGTTCCATATATCCTCCGCAGTTTCGGAACAGATCAACTTCTTTATTCCGAATCTTCTCAAAAGATCGAGATGGACCCATTCGTAAACTGGATTGCCGGCGAGCTTTGGGAAAATATCGGCAAGTTTCTCCCATTTTTCCCTGTTCGATGCTGAACCAGTAATGAACTTTTCCTCAACTCCGCATCTTCTCATCAGCTCCCAGACGTAATGATCAGTCGCTCCCTCCACTTCCCATATATCCCTCCATCCACGGTTGTCCAGAATCTCGCGAAGATCGATGTGGTTGTGTGGATCTATTATCGGGAGATCTTTTATATAATCGTAAAGAAGTCTGGCACTTTCATTTTCGAGTAGATAATCTTCCCCCAAAAACTCACTCATTTTATCATCCCTTCCCTCAACCCTTCTATGAAGAATCTTCTGAACACCACGAAGAGGATGAAAACTGGTATTATGGACAGTATCACCATGGCTCCTATTCTTCCGTAAACCAGCGTTTGAAGTTCATCCCTTATCCACACCACACCTACAGGAAGGGTCTGCCACTCATTCCGCGTCATGAGAGTGCTGGCGAACAGATATTCTTGCCATGCGAAAACGAAGGTTATGATGGTGGTTGCCGCTATGGCAGGTTTGACGATCGGAAGTAGAACCTTAAACCACATCTGAAATTCTCCACACCCATCTATCACCGCGGCATCCCTTATATCCAACGGAATCGTCGAAAATGCTCCCCTCATTATCAGAAGACCCCAAGGGAGGTTCAGCGCGACGTAGGGAAGTATCAAACCCCACCATGTGTTCCTCAAGCCGAGTTTGTCTTCCATTATGTATATGGGGATCAGATACATTATGTATGGAATCGTGAGAACGGATATTATCGCCATGAAGAGAAGATTCTGCCCTTTGAACCTCCTCATCCCGAATGCATATCCCCCCATGGCACTCGACACGACGACTATTAAAACTGTGGAGGAAGTGACAACCACGCTGTTCAGGAAATATCTTCCGAATCCCCTCATTTTCGTTATAACGTAAATGTAGTTATCGAGGGTCAACGCTCCAGGAATTATGGTCGGTGGGAACTTGTATATGTCCTCCGTCGGTCTTATGGATGTTATGAACATCCAGAGTATCGGGAAAAAGTAGAATGTTGCTATCACCGTCATGATTATCAGTATCCATATCCTGTGTTTTCTCATGAAGATGGATATCCTTGCATGCTTTTTCATGATACCATCACGCCCTGCTTGCTATTTCGGTTTTGAACAATCTGTTCAATCCCCACGAGAGAAGTATTATCAAACCTGCGGTTATGTATGCAACCTGAGATGCTCTCCCCATGTCGAGTCTCTCGAATGCGAGTTTCCACGAGTAGTAGTAAAGAGTCAAGGTTGCCATCCCGGGTCCTCCCTGCGTCACCACTGCTATCAATTCGAAAGTTTTCATCGCATTTATGAGGATCCATATACCGCTTATGTATAGATAAGGTTTCAAATTTGGAAGCACAATGTGCCATATCTCTTGAAAGAAATTCGCTCCATCAACTTTCGCAGCTTCCCTGATGTCCTTCGGTAGTCCTTGAAGCCCTGAGAGAAGAATTATCAAGGTGAAACCTATCATCTTCCAAGAACGAGCGACAACGAGCGAATTCAGAGCAGTTTTCGGATCACCGTACCAATCTATGTTCCAATTTTCCACCCCGAGCCTCCTCAAGATGTGGTTGAATATTCCAACGTCTGGAAATAAAAGCCACGCAAAGGTTATTCCAACCAGTGAGAGTGGAATTATCATGGGAAGGTAGAATATCACTTGAAACAACGATGCACCATGTTTTAGCTCATTTATGAGGATTGCAAGTATCAGGGACCCGAGAAAGGTTATTATGAAATATGGGATCGCAAATTTGAACTGATTTATGAGCGCAGTGTGGAACATCGAATCGTGAAGAATGGTATCGATGTATCCTTTGAATCCTATGAACCTTGGTGAAGGATCGGAAGCATAATTGAACTCCGACAAACTCAAATATGCAGAATATACAATTGGATAGGCTATGAAAACGAGAACAAAGAACAATGTGGGAGCGAGAAAAATGAACAACGTGATTTTACTCTCTTTCACATCTTTTCCCCCTGAATATCCTACCTTTCACGAAGTGAACGAAAGGGTGGTGGATTTTCCACCACCCTTTTTCTTTGTTCACTTACATGGCTCTTATATCGGTGAAATCGAGATCCTTCGATTCTTCCTTTATCTTCTTCAGGGCTTCATCCACGCTCATTCTTCCGAAAGCAGCTTCAGGTAGATACTTCATGAGTATGTCGAGATACTTCTGAAGATCCTTGAACAAGGGTATGGGCTTGGATGCATTGGCTATGGCAAGTATCGTTGGCATCTCATCTTTGAACCATGTTATACCCTCACCGTAGAAGTCCTTTATGACCGGGAGTTTACCATAGTGGTTGAAACTCCACTGCTGGAAGTATCTCGAGAATATCTGTTCCCTTATGAACATCTTCGCAAGATCTTTGTTCGGTGATACCTTCGGTATCCATACAGAATGTGTCCAGATGATGCTTCCATTCTTTTCTGCTCCAGGCCATCCTATGTATGCTATGTCGGATTCGTTCTTCGTTATGCTGACGAGTTCCATTATATGGCCTTGCGCAGCGTAGAAGGATCCAACCGCACCCGTCTTCCACTTGGAATAACCAGCATCATCCGTAATCGTCCAGATTCCAATCCTTTCCTTGTGCATCTTTTGAAGGAATGTCAGCCACTTTCTCGCCGCTTCGCTGGAAACATCGAATCCTTTACCGTCCTTTTCCAGGAATGTTCCAGTCATGGCTAATATCGGTCCACACCAGTTGTATTGCATGAATTCTCTATCCCATATTTGGACGTGTGCACCTATGGGAGAAACCTTCTTGAGTTTCCTGAACCAGCTGAAGAACTCTTCCTCGTCCCAACTCGGTATCGGAACCGGCCTTCCATCCTTCCACAAGCCAGCCTTCTTCATGAGTTTCGTGTTCACACCTATTATTGCCACTTCACCCATGAACGGTATGACGGGATAATACGCACCACTTCCATCCGGTTTCTTGTACCTCCCAGCTGCTAAGAACCCTCCCACGAACTTTTCTGGTGCCATGTTACCGTAAAGCATGTCATCCAAAGGTTCGAGCCATCCACCAACGATGACTGGCGCGAGCATGGAGCCACTTCCACCGACGAAGAGATCGAACGGTGTTTTCCCATTTTTCCACTCAGTTATATACAACGGCGCGCTCCACTTTTCCGCCCTCGTCAGAACAACCTTGACATCGGGATGATCCTTTTCAAATCTCCTGGCAACTTCCTCGAGCGGGAACTTCTTGAATATCCAGGGTGGAGCGTAAATTCTGAGAACCCTCCCAAAGCTCATGAAAACCAGAAGAACGATCAAAACGGTGAGAATCAACCAGCGCCTCCACATATTCAGCCCTCCCATAAACTTAGGTCTGCGAACCGTAGAGATCAAAAAATATTATACATTATAGAGGATAAAATTCAAATTTCGCAATCCTGCGATAAAATGGGATTCGCTTTAGTCCACAAAGCTACACAAGCCTATGATAGAATTCCCCTGAACACAAAAGAAGGGGTTGAAATTGTGGGAAGGTTGAAGGAAGATATCGAAAATAAAAGAGCCTTCATAGTCGAAGTGTTGACCCCACGTGGAACGGATATTTCAAAAACGATCGAGTTGGCGATGAATTTGAAGAGAATAGGTATAAACGTTGTATCCATCACCGATACGCCCCTTGGAAGGGCGAGGATGTCTCCCTGGGCTGTGAGCCACAATCTTGTGGAGATGGGTTTGGACGTTCTGATGCACTTCACGAGGATCTCGAGGAATCTTCTCAGGATACATGCGGATCTTTTGGGAATACATGCCCTCGGGATAAGGAATCTTCTCGTGCTATCTGGAGATGATCCGAGGGAGGGTGATTACCCTGAAAGCACCGTTTTGAACGATATAACGACCGAGGATTTGATCAGATTGATAAGATCCATGAACCTCGGATATGATTTGAAAGGCAGGAGGATTAAACCGAACACGGATTTTTTGATAGGTGCAGTTTTCAACCCGTTCATCGAACGCGAGATCGACAGAGCGAAAAAGAAGCTCGAGAATGGTGCAGATTTTCTCATATCGCAACCGGTGTTCAAACTCGACGATCTTCCCGAGTTCCATCTCGATTCATCCAAAATTGTCATATCTTTAGTTTTGTTTAGAAACAAAAAACATTTCAGGTTGTTCGCAGGTGTTCCCGGGGTAAGGATGAAGGATGGATTCATCGAGAACATGGAAAAATTGGATGACGATGGTGTCAGGATGAGATCGATCGAGAGCGCGAGTGAAATCGTGAGAAAACTCAGGAATGAGTTTGCCGGTTTCTATATAATAGGAGTGACGACGAGTAGCTGGAAAATGGTTG
>QNAU01000089.1 GCA_003641545.1 Thermotoga sp. | reverse complement strand
GAAATCACGGACGAGGAGCTGTTCTGGGATGGATACCTGGAAAATGGTGAAGCTTCTGAAACTGTGAGATCCGAGAGCTGTCCCGCCCTTGGAAATGTGATAATACCAATTTTGAATTCTGAGGACAGGTCGGGAACGATTCACGTTTATCTGATACACGACTACAGTGGGACATCCGACGTGGAAGGTTCCCTCACGGTAAGGGTGAAGAAGGTGAAGGTGCGAGTTTTCTGATTTTAGATCGAGGAGGTATTTTTTCATGGCTGAACATTTGAAGGTTGGAGAAACGCTTTTCATAAGGATGGACGATGGAGAAAGTTTCTACGACGTCCTTTACAGTATACTGAAGGATGAGGGAATAACGAGTGGGGTGATATTGAACGGAGTTGGTATGCTGAGAAATTTTGAAATAGGGTGGTTCGGTGGGAGCAAATATGAAACTGAAAGGATAGAAGGAACGGCGTATGAATTGATCTCCATGAACGGTAACATAGCCGTGAAGGATGAAGACATATTCGCGCATGTACACGTCGGTCTCGCAAGTCCAGACAAAAAAATGATAGGAGGTCACCTGTTCGATGCAACGGTTAACAACACAGTCGAACTCTTCATTCTGATTCCCAAACTGAAACTGAAGAGGATGGAAAAAGGTGGATACACACCCTTGACCGCGGAATCATGAAAAGCCCCTTTCGGGGCTTTTCATAATATCAAGAGTCTTCCCTCAGGATTGAAACGCTCGTAGAGCGATTTTCTCAACTCTTGCCTTTTTCTGTATGATTCCACATGATCATAGTTCGGTTCCTCCCAGGGTGGAACTTCCGGAAGCATGGAGTTGAATTCATCTATGAGCTTTTTCTCGTATTCACCCGAATATTCCTTCTTGAGGAAAACCTCGAATGATTCTTCCTTGAATCTGATCCAGGATTCTTCTTCTTTCTCCGGTATCACCGGATAGAACAGGCCACCGTTGGATTTGACAGCCTTCAAATCTCCACTCGCATCTCCTATCATCAAAACTTCGTCATCCGCGTATCCACCAACTTTTTTGGCAACCTCTATGTGATGAGCTTTCGTTCCCATCTCCTGTCCAGCTATGGTGGTAACATAATCCGCTATTCCGTTTCTCTCCCAGTAATCTGCGAGATCCTCATAGGGTGTCTGTGAAACAACTACTATATCCGCATGCTGTGCCATCAATTCCAATGCGGGCTTGAAATTCTCGAACGGTGGGATCTTTGCGGATATGTGTGGAAAGGTTCTGTTAACCGCTTCGCTCCAACCGAGCAGTTTGTAAAGGGGAAAGAACTTTGGTTTTTCCTCGTTTATGTATTTCTCAAGACTTGGATTCCCAAGTCCAAGCTTGTTCTTCTTGACATACTCTATAAAATCATCCACCATCTTCACATCCGGAAGTTTGACTTTTTTCTCCTCCATCACCTTTTTTACATCTTCTCTGGATTCCAATGCCTTCAGGGTCAACTGTACGGCTATGAATCTGTTGCATCCTCTGTGAACGGAGAAGAGGTTGTAATATTCCGCCACCTCCCTGAAGTAGGATTCTATGTCCCACAGATTGTAGAACTCCATGAAATGGGGATGAAATATGAGCATCTGCTTTCCGTTCATGTTGTCCGTTATACATCCATCCGTGTCTATAGCCACGAGGAAATCCTTCGTTCTCCTAAAATTCCTGAGCTGATATTCCGGATCCTCTCTCAGCTGTTGTTCGGACAATCTGACAAATCCCATCGTCATCCCTCCCTCGAATATGATTATTACTTATTATAAACGATCATCA
This sequence comes from Thermotoga sp., assembly GCA_003641545.1. Taxonomy (GTDB): domain Bacteria; phylum Thermotogota; class Thermotogae; order B21-G9; family B21-G9; genus B21-G9. The sequence goes on along the minus strand of QNAU01000089.1, from coordinate 3,821 downwards.
ACGAAAAACCCCTGCCTTGAGGCAGGGGAAGATCAGCTCTCATCATCTTCATCACGATCCTCTGTTCCCGATACATAAGTTGAGATGCCAATCTTAGCCACCACGTCAATCAGTTTCGGTATGAAAATCATCCCGAATTGGAATATCAGTGCCATCTTTATTGGATCGAGCGTTCCATCCATGAAATTTCTCAGGGCAGAAAACACCATGGCGAGCGCCACGAACTTTGGAAGAAAGGAAAGGAAAAACCAGGTGAGGAGAAGATTGAGGAGTTGAAGGATTCTCAAAGATTCACCTCCCCTCGTGAAGAGGTCGATTTTCAAAGATCGGGATTTATTCCGTTTCCTTTGAGAATCCATTCGAGGTTGATACCGGAGGAAACTGTCTGAGGATCAATTGGAAGGATTCATATTCTCTTTGCACATATTATATCATATCAACTCAACTTTTTTGTGTGGTATGATAGATCGAATTCTGCGAGCCGGGAGGGATAACCGTGGAGGAATGGAGGAAATTCCGGGCTCCGGGTAGAGTAAACATAATAGGTGAACATACGGATTACAACGACGGTTTCGTTCTTCCATTTTCCATAGATATGCACGTCCAGGTGAAATTGAGAAGATCCAATTCGCACAGATTCATCGTGTATTCCGAATATTTCGACGAGCATTTCGAATCCGATGAGATAAAGAGAACGGGAAAATGGGTGGATTACATCATTGGAGTTGTGTGGGCTTTTGAAGAGGATGGATACAAAGTTGATCCCATGGAAATACATGTCGAATCGAATCTTCCGATGGGCGTGGGGCTTTCAAGTTCTGCAGCTCTCGAGGTTTCGGTGGGATACGGTCTGTCGAAAATCATGAATTACGGAATAGCTAAGATGGAACTGGTTCGCATTGCGAGAAAGGCGGAAGTGGAATTCGTCGGGGTGAGATGCGGTGTGATGGATCAATTCACCGCGGTATTCGGAAGAAAAGATAATGCCATATTCTTGGATACGATGAAGATGGAATTCGAATACATCCCGTTGAATCTTGGAGAATTTGAATTCAAATTGATAGATTCCAAGGTGAAACATGAGCTATCCTTCTCCGAATACAACAGAAGAAGAAGAGAATGCGAGGAAATCTTGAAGATCCTCGGAAAAAGGAGTTTTCGGGAACTCGCCATCGATGATCTCAAAGATCTGAAAGATGAGAAATTGAGAAAAAGAGGAACACATGTTCTGGAGGAAAACAGGAGGGTTTTGGAAAGTGTCGAACATCTGAAAAGAGGTGAGATGATCGAACTCGGAAGGTTGCTATACGAATCACATTACAGTCTTAGGGATCTTTACGAAGTTTCATGCGAAGAGGTCGATTTCATAGTGGATTTTCTGCGTGAATGTGAATCCGTTGCGGGTGCGAGAATGGTCGGCGGTGGATTCGGTGGAGGAATAATAGTTCTTGTCAAGAAGGGAAGGTTCAACGAAATATTCGGGAGACTGAGAGAATCATACAGAAGGATGTTCGGTAGAAATTTGGATTATTTGGATTTGAAAAGTGCGGGAGGAGTGGAGGAGGTTGAACCGTAACACTGGATTTTCAAACCTCAAAAAAGGAATAATTTTGAGTCTTCCGATAATGCTCGGATACATTCCCGTTGGAATGGCGTTCGGTTCTTCCGCAGTTTCCTTGGGATTCGCACCACTTGAAACGGTCCTCATATCGGTTCTCATATTCGCCGGGTCCAGCCAATTCGCTCTCATAACTTTGATGAATTCATCGCATCTCATGGCTTTCATAATACCCGTGTTTTTGAACATGAGACACATAATATACAGTTCTATCGTGGCTCACAAGATAAAGATCAGCGTTCCACATCTAACAGCTTTTGGATTGACGGATGAAGTTTTCGCCACATCGGTCAACCAAGAAGGGGACGAGAAGATGTTGATCGGTCTCGAGATAGGAGCTTATTTCTCATGGATCGTCGGAACCATGGTTGGAGCATTTGGAAGTTCGAAACTGCTGGAATATGATTCTCTTTCACGTTCGTTATCCTTCTCGCTGGTGTCCCTGTTCTTCGGATTACTCATACCTCACCTGAACCGAAGAGAAATAGGATCTGCCATCCTTGGGGGATTCATAGCTGGGATGTTTTACCTTCTGAATCAAGCTTCACTTGGGATATTACTCGCGGGGATTCTGAGTCCCATGATCGTGAACCTTCTCAGGGGGAAAGAGAATGAATGAGAAGATGATTCACCTTCTCGTTATAGGGATGGTCGCTGTTTCAACGTATCTCATGAGATTTCTACCGATAGTTTTCAGGAACAGGATCAAGCTCGATAAATTCGCGGAATTTCTATCGAATTCATCGATCGCCATCATATCCGCCCTCTTCATAACATCCTTCATGTCGTCCACAACGGGTTTTCTCGATCTCCCCGTAGCCATCTTCACACTTTGCAGTGTCTTCATATTTTATAAGCTCTGGAGAAATCTTGGGTTGTCTATATTAATTGGAGTTCTAATACATTTTTTACTCTCACTCATCTTTCCGAATCTGTGATATCATATATATGCACTTCATAAATAGCATGAAACGGGGTGATGTACATGCCATGGGTTAGGGAAGACCTTTGTACAGGTTGTGGAATATGTGTGGACAAATGTCCCGTTCCAGGTGCCATAACCCTCGTGAACGGAAAGGCGAGGATAGACAATTTCAAATGCACGAGGTGTGGAATATGTTTCGACGTTTGTCCAAAGCAAGCCATAAGACCGAACTATGAGAATCCAATGCTCAGAGGCATGGGATATGGAATGGGAAGAGGTATGGGTAGAGGAATGGGAAGAGGCGTGGGTCGTGGTATGGGTAGAGGCATGGGTAGAAGAGGCAGAGGTGGTGGATACGGGAGAAGATGGTGAATTCAGATACGTTTACGGTCCCGTTCCGTCGAGACGTTTGGGAAGATCGCTCGGTGTGAGTCCAATTCCATTCAAAACTTGCAATTATTCTTGCATATACTGTCAGCTTGGGAAAACATCCAATTTGACGAATGAGAGGAAGGAATACTTCCCTCTGAGCGGTATACTCGAGGAATTCGAAGAGATGGTGAAAAGAATCGGTGGAAATTTCGACACCGTGACGATCGTTGGGGAAGGGGAACCACTTCTTTATTCAAGGATAGGCGATCTTGTGGAGGGTATCAAGAGAATCATCGGTACGAGACTTGCGGTCATAACCAACGGTTCTCTTCTCTACAGGAGTGATCTTCAGGAAGAACTCTCAAATGTGGACGTGGTTCTTCCATCTTTGGACGCCTGGGATGAGAGAAGTTTCAGATTCATAAACAGACCTGTCAGGGATCTGAGTTTCAATGTCGTTCTGGAAGGAATGGTGAGTTTCAGGGGGAGATTCAAAAATCAAATTTGGTTGGAAGTTATGCTCATGGATGGTGTGAATGACACACCCGAGAACCTGCGCAAATTGAGATCATCGATAGACAGGATAAAACCGGATGAGGTGTTCATAAATGTTCCCATCAGACCTCCGGCGGAACCTTGGGTCAGGATACCGAAGGATGAAAAAATAAGCTTGGCTGAACGGATACTATCTGGAAAGAGCATGGCTTACATCCCGGAGGGGGAATTTCATGCGGGATCGAAAGATGTGGTAAAATCTGTTATATCCTTGATTAAAAGACATCCGATGAGAGAATGCGAATTGAAAAAGTATCTGATGGATCGTTTGAAAAATGAAGACGATGTCGAAGAGGTGTTCAAAACCATACTATCAGATCCAAAGCTGGAAATGGTCGAAGGGGAAAAAGG
>QNAU01000088.1 GCA_003641545.1 Thermotoga sp. | reverse complement strand
CTGAGATCATCCTGACCCGGATAATCCGTTCCATCTGCCAACCAGAGACTTATCGCATCGGATCCAACCTCCTTGGCTATATCCACACATTCGAGGACATGTGAAATGGCTTTTCTCCTCACCGAAGGATTTGGATGGGCTAAACTTCCATACTTGTAATCCGGATCCTGAAACAGATTTGGATTTATCGCTCCTATCTTCACACCCTTTTCCTCCGCGAATTCCACGAGTTCTTTCCAATCGTCCACCTTATCCCAAGGTATGTGAAGAGCCACCGTGGGACACAAACCAGTCACCTTGTTCACGTATCCAGCATCTTCCACACGTTGAAAAACGTTCTGAGCGGATCCTTCCTCATGGAAAACCGCGAATCTCGTTCCCGCATCTGAAAATCCCCAGGACGGGAGTTCGAATCTCAGTTTTTTCATCTCCTCAAAGACGAGATCCAGATCTATCCCATCCTCCTTGAGTTCCTCAACGAGAATATCGTATCTTTCTTCCATCCTGTTCATCTTCGCATCTCCCCCCGCATGATCAGGTTCGACAATCAACGGGGCACCGCAAGGTGCCCCGTTGATGCATCATCAGAAGTTGAATTGATCTATGTTGTCTATCGTGAATATGAACGGTGGCCCAAGAAGAACGACGGATTTCTTGCCCTCAAGTTCATCGTACACCTTGTACAGTCCAAGTTTTCCGCCACATACATACTCCGTGCCATCCACCTTGCTTATCATGCCTCTGACAGCGGCGTTTGCCACATATACGGAGAGATAACCAAGATCGACTGGATTCCACAGAACGACATCCTGAACGACCCCCATCTTCACGTACTTCCTCATGTCGTTCGGTGTTGCAAGTCCCGTTACATAGATTTTTCCTTTCAATCCTGCTTTGACAACCGCCTCCGCCACCATCGGGAAGGCAACGGATGTTGGAGCTATTATCGCATCCACATTTGGATAAGCGTTTATTATGTCCTGTGCCGCCTGGAATGATTCAGCGGGTCTGTCGTATCCGTATTTTATGGTCAAGAGTTTCATCTTGGGGTATTTTTCCTTCATTCTCCTCTTCATGGCTTCTATCCATCTGTTTTGATTTGCAGCGTTTGGATCTGCACTGACTATCGCTATGTTGGCATCCGGTTTCACGTTCTTGGCGACGAGATCTATCAGGACTGCTCCTATGGCGTCGAAGCTGGCTTGATTCACGAAATAATCCCTCGCCGTTGGATCGGACACATCTGCATCGTAAGTTACGACCACGATTCCCTTCTGTTTCGCCTTCTTCAGAACCGGAACGAGGGCATCCTCATCGTTGGCAGAAACTATGAGGGCATCCGGATTCTGTTCGAGGAGATTGCTTATTATCCTTATCTCCTCCTCGGTGTTTGCAACACTCGATCCAGTGTAGAGGAAATCGATCGGAAGACCGAGAGCTTTCAATTCCTCAACCGCTTTCTTGGCTCCCTTTTCCGTTGCCACGAAATACGGTGCTCCCGTGAATTTTGGGATCATGAATATCTTGATCGTATCTGCCGAGAAGATGAGTATACCCACCAAGATCATGAGGAAAATTATGGTTAACCTTCTCATACTTCACACACCTCCCTTTTTGATTTTTTTGAAGAATCCCACACCGAATCTGGTGTAGGTTATTATCGACGCGACGAGAACGATACCGACTATTATGCTCTGCACAGAATGGGGAACCCTTGCAAGGTTCAAACCTGTCTTCAGGAAGGTTATTATCAAGACACCGAGGGTTGAACCGAGTATGCTTCCTTCACCACCGGTTATACTCGTCCCGCCGAGGACAACCGCGGTTATCACCTCGAGTTCCCCTCCCATGAAGGCGTTGGATTTTGCTGCTCCTATCCTTGCGGAATATATCATTCCGGATAAACCAGCCATCATTCCGGAGAACAGATAAAGTATGTTCTTCACCCTCACGACGGGAACTGCTGAGAACATGGCACCGGTTTCGTTGTGTCCTATCGAATATATGTACCTTCCAAACTTCGATTTTTCGAGCACCACGTATCCCACTAAGGCGACGATCACCCATATGAAAACACTGTATGGTATGAAATTCATGAAGGAACCTTGACCGAAGTTCTGAAAAGATTCGGGAAATCCGGTTATTCCCCTACCTTTGCTCAAACCCGTTGCTATTCCTCTATACGCTGCCATAGTGGCGAGTGTGACGACTATCGGGGGAATGGATAAACCAGTTATCATGTAAGCGTTGAGAAGGCCACACCCAGATCCGATGAGAATGGCGAACAATCCTGCAAGCCATATGTTCAGATTCAGATATTTCCAGATTATTCCCATCAATATTCCACTCAAAGCGAGTGTGGATGCGACGGATAAGTCAATTCCAGTGGTTATTATGATCATGGTCATCGGAACCGCCATTATTCCCATCTCAACTGCGTATCTCAGGGATTCGAGCAGGGTAGAGAATCTCAAAAATTCCTTTGACATCATGCTCATTATCATCACTACAACTCCGAGTATGATCAAAAGGAAGATGTTCTTTCTCATCCCATCGACTCCCCTCGCCTCAATTTCTTCCTCAGCACATCGAAAATTATCGCGAGGAGTATCAACAATCCTTTGAAGGCACTGTCCCACGTCGAATCTATGTTCAGAAAGACTAATGAACTTGAGATGGTGGTCATGAGGATCACACCTATTATCGTTCCCTCTATCCTTCCTCTTCCTCCCATTATGTTGGTTCCTCCTATCACCGCTGCAGCTATGACCGACAATTCAAGACCGGTTCCTATGTTCGAGGGTATCAGAAAAAAGCGTGAACCACTCAAAAGTCCTGAAAACCCAGCCAAAGCTCCGTTCAAACTCAGGATGAAGAGTAGTATCCTCCACCGTGCTATTCCTATCAGATCGGCTGCTTTTCTATTCGAGCCAACTGCATAAACGTATCTGAATATCCTGAGATTTCTCACAAGGAAGATCATCAGGATTCCCAAGGAGAAGGCTATCCATATTGGGAGGGTGAGGTTGAGTATTCTCGTGCTTCCAAGTGCCTTCCATCCATCTGGAAGATCTGTTATCCAGTATCCTTTGGTCCACCAGAGTATGAACCCTCTCCAGATCGTCATTGAAGCCAGCGTCACTATCATGGCTGGTATCCTGAATGTCACCGTGATGATACCATTCAAAAATCCTAAGATGGCGCCGATCCCGATACTCCACAGTATCACTAAGAACATTGGAACACCTTTCAAAGCCAGTTGAGCGGATGTGATGGCACTCACCGCAAATATGGATCCAACCGATAGGTCTATCTGGCCAGCTATTATCACCAGCGTCGTTCCTATAGCCGATGGAAGTATCACGGCGGAATTTTCGAGTATGACGTTCAACGTTCTGACACTGATGAACGAATGGTTGATGAATTGAACGAAGGAAACGAGAACGATCAAAACGATTCCAAGTGTGAATTCCCTCCCAAAATTCTCAACCTTGATCTTCATCATTCAGACTCTCCCACCTGAATTCACTTCTTCAAAACCAGAAGCTAAGTTTATGATCTTTTCCTCGTCGAATTCTTCTCTTTTGAATTCACCGACGATCCTTCCCTTTCGCATGACCAGTATTCTGTCACACATACCCAACAGTTCATGGAGTTCTGAAGATATGAACAGAATTCCCTTTCCCCTCTTGGCGAGTTCCACCATGAGGTTGTACATGTAATTCTTCGCTCCGACATCTATTCCCTGAGTTGGTTCATCGAGTATCAATATTCTGGAATCTCTGAAAAGCCACTTAGCCAACACAACTTTCTGTTGATTTCCACCGGATAGATTCATCGTCAGAAATTCGGAAGATGGTGTCCTTATGTCCAAAGTTCTTATCATTTCTTCGGCAATCTGTCTCTCTTTCGAAAGATCAACTAAGAATCTTCTCGGTATGATGGGAAGGTTTGGGAGTGATATGTTGAATCTTATGGATTCCGGCAGTATCAATCCCTGTCTGTGTCTGTCCTCTGGAACGTAAGCTATTCCGGATCTGACAGCCGATATTGGATCCTTGAGTTTCAGCATCTTTCCATCAACTTTCACCATGCCGGAATCCGGTTTGAGTATTCCGAAGATCAATTTCGCAGTCGTGGATCGTCCAGAACCGAGTAATCCAGCTATTCCGAGTATCTCACCCTCTCTGAGCGTGAAACTGACATCCCTCACAACATTCGCAAAATTGAGATTCTCAACTTCCAGTATCGTGTCCCCAACATCCACCTTTTTCTTGGGATAGAACGTTTCTATCCTTCTACCTATCACGCCTTCAACGAGTTCAGCAGGTGTTATCTCCGATACATTCTTGGTGAATATTCTTTTCCCATCCCTCAGAACAGTCACCCTGTCGGATATTCTGAAGACCTCCTCCAACCTGTGGCTTATGTATATCATGGATACACCATTCTTCTTGAGGTTTTCCATATCGGAGAAGAGAATCTCGGTTTCCTCGGTTGTCAACGCAGCGGTGGGCTCATCCATTATGAGGATCCTCGCGTTCTGAAGGAGTGCTCTGAGTATTTGGACGAGTTCTTGCTGTGCAGTGCTGAGTTCACCCAGGTCGGAATCCAAAGGAAGTTCAATCATGTATTCTTTCATCTTCTCCTCTGCGAATTTTCTCATACCCTTCCAATCGATGAAGCCTCTCCTAACCATTTCCCACCCCATGAACAAATTTTCCAAAACGGTCAGATCTGGAAACACCGCAATCTCCTGATGTATCGCGGAAATCCCAAGTTCTCTCGCATGATTTGGATCGTTTATCCTTATTGGTTTTCCCCTGAGATATATTTGACCAGAATCTGGTTTGTGTATTCCCATTATTACCTTTATCAAGGTGGATTTTCCCGCCCCATTTTCACCAACGAGTGCGTGAATCTCACCCTCGTTCAACGAAAAATCGACATCCTTGAGAGCGATAACGCCCGGAAAACTTTTGGTTATCTTTTCGAGTCTCAGGATCTCCATCCTATCCCTCCGAATATCCAACGGTGGTCATGAGGGTGTAATGATCCTCCGAGACATCGAGTCTTGAAAGCTGAGCAACTATCTCAACACTCGATTCCACGAAAATACCGTATGGTTTCTCACGGGGTAGGGAAGGTTCGAGCTTGTCGAGTCTGATGTGAAGATCCCTCATCGAAGGAATCTCCAGTTCGTAGGTTATGGGTTCCATATCATCGAAGAGGATGGTCATTCTAACCTTTGCGGGAATTTTGTTCAGATTCATAACGCACAGGGATTCGTGAGAAACGCGTTCCCCACTTTTCCCTTTTGGTAGGAAACCATCCGGAAAATACCATCTCTTAGCACCGTGCACCGTTTCACCTCGCTCCATCACCACTTCTTGAATCTCTCGGGGATCATATCCATGGGGTTCTTCCCCGCTATCATGAGATCGAGGATGATCTTCGAGGAGTTCTCCAGTGATGAACAGTAAAAAGCAGCCTCTTCCAGAGTTTCACCCACCGCGACTGCTCCATGTCCCCTTATCATGATTACCTCGTAATTTTTCAGATACTCCGGTATGACTTCAGCCATCTCCTCCGATCCGGATCCAAACTCGAATTCCACCACCGGAACTCTCCTGACATGGTAGGAACCCTCCACATCCACGGGTATTATCTCGTCGTACACCATGCTCAAGGCTGTCGCGTGTATCAGATGTGCGTGAACAATCGCCAAAGCTTCGGTTTCCCTGTATATCGCTGCATGCACATGAGATTCG
>QNAU01000087.1 GCA_003641545.1 Thermotoga sp. | reverse complement strand
GTTTTCCTGATGCCGTAAATCTTTTGAGTTCTCTTCGAATCTTATCGTTTTCGAATTCACTAAGGATATAATTCCTTCGAAATGGAAGAATAAGTGGATAAATGAATTAAAGGAGGGATCAATCATGAAAAAATTTTTTATTACTTCAATTTTACTGCTCTTTTTATTTTTAACACTTTCCTTTGGATCACATCTTAAGGTTGTTTATCCAGATTCCATATCCCATGGGAGGGCGGCGTTGATCTACGGATGGTATTGGCTTAGAACACCTGGTGCATGGTTTGAATGGCACTTTCCACCTGATCACGATTTATTCAAGATAATCTACATGAACATATCAGCCCTTGTCACGAACAAAGCCAGTGGAGGAAGTGGATTTTCCGAGAAAGTTCGCTGGAAGATCATCGATTCAAGTAGCGGTTCCACCATGCTCGAAGGTTATATGAAGCTTAACAACCCGTTTCTGCCGAAGGTTCAATACAATACAAACGGATTGGGATACAAGGTGTATGGAAGTGTGAAGATATATGTAAGGAGTCCTAACGTTCTTGACACAATGAGGAACAATGGTTTCATATTCAGGATAACTTGGCCCGGGGTTAACAAATATCACGTGGCTTTCAACAAGAATCCAAAGTATCTGTTCCTCGTGTACGAGGAAAGATGAATCTAACCTTGCCCTTGTATCATTTTATCTCTCCCCATCCTCACTCGTCGTCGAATTCGATGCGCAAAAAAACTGATTTTTTAGAGAAAAAGTGGAAGTGATAGAATACAACTGATCGTGGAGATCTGAATCACCGCTGAGGGGTGATTTCAATGAGATTCGTTAATTTTTTCACAAGAAGTGTCTTCGGTTGGATAATTTTGGGTATAATTTTCTCACTCGTCTTCGCATATTTCGTTTCGTCCTATCTTAGAAAAAGCACCTACGATCTGTTGAAAAGTGAAGCGGTGATGAAGATGGTCGAAAGTGCGCAAGCTTCCGCATGGATAGTCGTGGAGAATGAGGAGCAAAAGGTGAAATCCATGGACCTTAGTGCCATATCCCGGGAGGAGAAGGAATTCATCGTGGATGTCACCCTCGAGAATGGAGAATACGAAGGTTACAAATTCCCATACGCGGATCTAATTTCGGAAGAAGGAGTGAGTGGGATATTCCTTCTGCCCATCGAACTCGTCGAGAGGATGAAACCGGGGGTGAGTGAAAAGATAAGGATACAGATAAAGAAAACGAAGTTGGCTTACGCGGAACTTCACGGAGAAGTTGACAAAGTTATGATCCTCGGATTTTTGAAGGGGACGATGAAGAAGGCGAGGTTTTTCGGTGTGATCTTGAACAAAAATCCATACTTACCCGACAAGATAACGGAAAAGGTTTTCAAATCTCAAAGATACGAGGGAAAGAGCGTGGGAAATTGCACGATCTTCCTCGATGGAATAAGAATAACAACATCCGTCTTGATAAACGGAGAGAGAGCGATAGGAACGCTCCTCAGTAAGAAGGTTTACGATGTTGTGATACGTGGAGGAAAGCCATACAGAGGTGAAGCCTTCGTAGCAGTTGACTGGTATTTGACAGCATACGATCCCCTCAAGGACGTCAGGGGAGATGTAGTCGGAATACTCTACACCGGTTATCTGAAACCATATCTGATGAAAATGGTCGACAGGGTGAACAAAAAATCCGCGCTTTTCATGTGTATATTGGTCGGTGGTTTGATATCGATAATGATATTGATTGTTCAAATTTTGAGAAGAGAGATAGGAAAGATATCGAGGGATATAACCAAGATGAGCGCTGGAAATTTGGGCATTTCAGTTGAAACAAAGTTGATGGAACTGGAGAATATAGCTTCATCGGCGAACACGTTGAAGAACAACGTTTTAACTTCCCTATCCGATCTCGCAGCTACAAACGATCTTGCGTCTGTATCCTTCGACGTGTTCGCAACGGAAGTGAACAGACTCATCAAGGAAGTTGAAGAGGTCATGAGAAAAAACGAAGAACTCAGTGAAAACACATCAACGATGGAAAAATTCTCCGAAGAGGTCAGAGAAGAACTTTTGAACACTGCTCAGAGTATAGAAAGCATCGTTCGTGAGAGTGAAAGAAACAGTGAGATTGCGAGAAGGGGGATAGAAGAAGCGGAGGACAACATAAGAAACATAAGGGATATGGTCTCCCTCGTGAAAAATATAGGTTCCATGATAGAGATGACGGGTAAGAAGATACTATCTTTGACGGAGCTGAGCGACAAAATTGCGATGTTCATAGAAACGATAGAGGAGATTTCAGCCCACACGAACCTTCTTGCTCTGAACGCTGCGATAGAAGCTGCGAGAGCTGGAGAATCCGGGAGAGGATTCGCGGTTGTCTCGGATGAGATAAGAAAACTCGCCAACTCATCGAACGAAGCCTCTTCGAACGTCAGGAAAAATCTTGAAAGTATCAAAGAGAGTGTCGAAGCGGTCATCGAATCCTTCAAGAGATTGGAGGAAAACACGAATAAGGTCATAGGGATGATAGGCGATGTGAACGAAGGAGTCAAATCGCTCAGGGATGTTGTAGTCAAGAATGGAGAGGTTGTTAGAATCCTCGTGGACAATGTTCAACAGATGAAAAATGAGATCGAAAATGTCGTTGAAAGGGTTGGAAACATTCTGGACTCTATAAGGAACATCGGAAGCAGTTTCAAAGAGATGCAGAAATTAATGTCAAGGTTGAGATCGGCACTTTCAGGTCTGAGAAGGGTGACATCCTTGTCCAAGATACTGAACATAATCACCAAGAAATTGAATGAAAGATACAACTTCGAAATGGCGAGAAGCGATAAACTGCCCATACCGGAGAACATCGAGATACACAAGTTTGTGTCCAAAGAAGATGTGGAACTCGTGGAAATAGTTGTGAAGGATTTCCTCGGAGGCAACTATTTCTTAGCGGATGAGAACGGAAAACCAGTTGGAGATCCAGTGTTCTCGAATGAGGTATGTAGAGCGATAAGACAGGATGAGGCAAAGAAGAATGAGATATGTATGACCTCCCACAAAGAGATCGTAGAGAAGGTTAAGAGAGACAAAAGGACGAGCATGATCACGTGTAAAGGCGATTTCGTCAAGGTCGCAATTCCGTTGATAGATGAGAATGGCAACATAAGGGCGATATTCTCCATATGTGGGATAATAAAACCCAACATGTTGAGAGATGAGAGGATACTGAACAAACTCAGCGAGTTATCTGGTCTCGATGTGGATAGGGTAATCGATATCTTCGAGAACATGATACCTCTCGAGGAGGAAAAGATAAAGCGAGTCATAGAATTACTTGAAAGCCTCGTCATTTCCAGTATATCGGACAAATGTAGAAGGGGTTGCTGAACAACGAAGAAGTCAAAAAACTGATGAGGTTGGAACGACATCAAAATCAATTTTTGACGATCTTGAATTATACGATCCCATGAAGTATAATTTCAGACGGAACTGGGAGGTCGTCTAATGGTAGGACGGCAGACTCTGGATCTGCTAGTGGAGGTTCGAATCCTCCCCTCCCAGCAATAGGTGGGCAGGTGTAGCTTCAACAGGTGGAGCGCCGCCTTGGTAAGGCGGAGGTTGTGGGTTCGAGTCCCATCACCTGCTCCATATACGTGAAAGGCGGTCGTTCAGACCGCTCTTTTCTCATTATTTGGGGGGGAAAAGAGTTGAAGGAACTGGTGATACTGATCCTGGCGGTTCTCGCATATTACTTCATAATATTCGATAAGAGGATGCCAAAATCCACCATCACGTTGTTCATCGGCTTGATACTCATGGCTTCCCATCTTGTGAAGAACATGAATGTCGAGAATCTCAGTGAAATAGTGGATTTCAACACCTTAGGTTTGCTGTTCGGAATGATGATAACCGTCTCCATTCTGGAGGAGACCGGTTTGTTTCAATATCTGGTGGTCAAGATGTTGAGGTTATCGAAGGCAAATTATATAAGAACCATAGTTTTTCTCATGATGGTGGTTGCCTTGACATCCGCATTTTTGGATAACGTCATAACCATCCTCATGACCGCTCCGATGATCTTTCTGGTTGCGGACACACTCGGAGTCAACCCCACATCCTTGATATTCCTCACCTTGTTCATAGACAACATAGGTGGCATGGCGACGATCATAGGAAGCCCTTTGAACATAGTTCTCGGTTCGGAGAGCGGTCTCAGTTTTAACGCGTTCTTGAAAAACCTTGGAACCTTTGCAATATTCGCTTTCATCACCGTTTTCGTCGTGTTCAAGAGATATCTGCCGAAACCGGAAAATGCGGATGAAAAGTTGAAACTGCTGGCTCAGATGGATCCAAAAAAAGCCATAACAAATTTGCCCCTTCTCAAAAAATCTCTTCCGGTGTTCTTGGTTGTGCTCGCTGGATTTTCAATGCATGGAATCCTAAAAACAGAACTCTCGATCATATCCATGCTTGGAGCCTTGTTCATACTTTTACTATCGAACAGAAAATTCGAGGATGTATCCAAGAAGATCGATTGGGATACGTTGTTCTTCTACATGGGATTGTACATGATCACATTCTCACTGGAGAAGGCGGGGTTCACGGATACCATAGCGAAGTTGTTCATGCCGTTGAAAGATCACCCGTTCGCTTCTTCCATAGTGTTCCTCTGGATTTCCAGCATCATAACACCGTTTCTCAGTGCGGTCCCTGGAACGTTGCTCATGGTTCCAGTAATACACAAACTCGTGTCGGTCGGGTTCACGCCCTACATATGGTGGGCTTACGGAATGGGGGCAAATCTTGGAACCAATCTCACACCCCTTGGAGCGGTTCAGAACCTGATAGGTGTATCTCTCTTGGAGAAAAACCAAGGTGAAAAGATAGAGTTTACAGCATTCATGAAGCTTGGAATCAAGGTGGTTCTTCCGACCATGATCCTCGCGACGATATGGGTGAGCATAAGGTTCATGATTTGGGGGTGATGAGATGAGGAAAATTCCGGAGAAAGTCATAGAAGAGGTAGAAAAACTCAGAGAAGAGATAGAGTATCACAACTATAGATACTATGTTCTGAACGACCCAGTGATAACGGACGAGGAATTCGACAAGTTGATGAAAAGGTTGATAGATCTGGAGAAAAAGTATCCAGAACTTATCACACCGGATTCTCCGACACAGAGAGTTGGTGGGAAGGTTTTGGATGGATTCAAAACCGTCAGACACAGCGAAAGGATGCTCAGCTTGGACAACACCTATTCCGAAGAGGAAGTGAGAAAATTCGACGAGAGAATAAGGAAAAATCTGAAATTGGAGATCGTTGAATACACGACTGAGTTGAAGATAGATGGCGTTGCGGTAGCGTTGAGATACGAGGATGGAAAACTCGTCATGGGTATAACGAGGGGTGATGGAATCGTTGGGGAGGACATAACGCAGAATGTCAAAACTGTGAGAAGCATTCCTCTAAGATTGAGGAAGAATAATATAAGTGTAGAGGTCAGAGGGGAGATATACATGTCGAAGGAGGAATTCAAGAGAATAAACGATGAAAGGATGGAGGAAGGGTTACCCCTTTTCGCGAATCCGAGGAACGCGACCGCTGGAACGTTGAGACAGCTGGACAGTTCGGTGGTTGCAAAGAGAAAACTCGATTCCTTCATGTACTACGTTGTGAACCCTGGAAGATACGGTTTGAGGAAGCAGAGCGAGGCTTTGGAATTTCTCAAAGAGATTGGATTCAAGGTGAACCCCAATTATGAGGTTGTGGAAGGTGTTGATGGAATAGTG
>QNAU01000086.1 GCA_003641545.1 Thermotoga sp. | reverse complement strand
TTGAAGGTTTTGGACGTTGTCGAGAGAAAAACGGGAGTATCGTTTGAAAGGATCTTCGGACACATAGGTGGAGAAGCTTACGACAAATTTGGAACACCTTTCCCAGATGAGACGAAAAAGATATGCGAGAATTCGGATGCGATTCTTCTCGGAAGTGTGGGGGGGAAGGAATGGGATGATCTGCCACCACATTTGAAACCTGAAATAGGTGGTTTACTCGGTTTGAGGAAATTTTTAAAATTACACACCAACCTGCGTCCTGTGAAGGTTTACAGGGCTCTGATTGGAATATCACCGCTGTCGGATAGGGTGCTGAAAGATGAAGTCGATCTTGTGACGGTCAGGGAATTATCCCTCGGGATATACTTCGGTGAGCCGAAGAAGTTGGAAGATGATGTGGGGTTGGACACCATGGTGTATGACGCTGAAACGGTCAGGAGAATAGCCAAACTTGCCTTCGAAATAGCGAGGAGAAGAAGAAAAAAAGTCACATCCGTTGATAAAGCCAACGTGCTGTACAGTTCCATGCTTTGGAGAAAAGTGGTGGAAAATGTTTCAAAGGAGTATCCCGATGTCTTCTTGGAGCATCTTTACGTTGACAACGCGGCGATGCAGTTGATACTGAATCCTTCGAGATTCGATGTTATACTGACCACGAACATGTTCGGTGATATCCTCTCCGATGAATCAGCGGTTCTTGCGGGATCACTCGGGATGCTACCTTCCGCATCCTTCGGGGAGAGGGTGAATCTTTACGAACCGGCTGGTGGATCCGCACCGGACATAGCGGGAAAGAATCTGGCGAACCCGATCGCCCAGATACTTTCACTCTCCATGATGCTGAGGTATTCTTTCCACATGGATGAGATAGCTGATAAAGTGGATGAAACTGTGGAGATGACCTTAGAGCAGGGTTACAGAACCAAAGACATATCGGAAGATGGAAGATTCATCTCCACGTCGGAGATGGGGGATAGAATATGCGAGAATCTTTCGAAAATTCTCTGAGGAACTCATGATATCTTCCGAACGGACTTTCTCTCGACCAATTCCACCGGGAGGACGACCCTTCTGAATATCCTCGTGTTCTTCGAATTTATCCTGTCTATTAGAAGTTGCGCTCCTATTCTTCCCATCTCCCTCCTCGGTTGGGACATGGTGGTCAAGGGGGGAACCATGTATGGAGCGAAAGGTGAATCATCGAATCCCACGATTGAAACATCGTTTGGAACATCTATTCCCTCATCCGTTAAGCAGGATATGACCCCAAGTGCGGTGTAATCGCTGGCGCAGAATATGGCGGTTATGTCAAGTCCGTTTTTCTTCAAGTATCTTTTCATGAACTCATACCCAAGATCCGGTTCGAAGGTTCCAGAAGAACTCATCTTCAGCTCGACATCTGGATGTTTTCTTCGAAATTTCAGCACACCCTTCTCCCTGTCGATGGCTGAATAGACATTCTGAAGCCCACGCATGAAGAGGATCTTCCTGTGACCATTTTCGTAGAGATATTTCATGACCTTGTAGGCTCCAAGAACGTTGTCTATGTTGACGGAATCGACCCTCACTTCCTCTATTCTGTGATCGACTGCCACCACGGGTATCCCACTCTTTATGAATATCTCAAGCTTTCTCTCGTTACTCTTGGGTGTGCAGACTATGACACCATCCACCTTTCTCTTGAAATAATCCTCCAGCATCTCATACTCAACATCCGGTATATCCCGCGCCATGGATATTAAAAGATCGAAACCGTTTTTCCACAGTTCCTCCTCGGCACCCATGACTATCTCAGGGTAGTGGTAACCTATGAGGTTGGGTATCAGAACTCCAACCGTTTTGGATATCTCATCGATCTTCCTGGGTGATACTTTGAATCTGTATCCCAGTTCCCTGACCGCTTTCAGGACTTTCTTCCTGGTGTCCTCTGAAACATGTGGATTTCCGTTCAAAACTCTCGAAACGGTTGCAATCGATACACCAGCTCTTTTCGCAACATCCTTTATGGTTACCACCTTTCCTCCTCCCAAATCTCGATGTATCCGTACCCATGCTCCATCCCCTTCCATCGAAGAACCAAAGGAAAACCCATCTTTGAACATTCACCCTACCCCGTATCAAGTGCCTATCTTGGAACATCTGACGAAATGATCCTTCTCCACTTCGATCAGAGGGGGTTCGACACAACTTTCATCACCTTTGAAGCACCGATGATAGAATTTGCACATACGACCATTTCGAATGGATTTTTCTTTCCCTTGGATGACCGCACTCCTCATTCTCCATCTTTCATCAATTCTCGGAATCGATTCCATGAGCGAGATCGTGTAAGGATGGGCAGGGGAATTGAATATCTTTTCGGTATCACCGTACTCCATTATAGATCCCCTGTAGAGTATGACGGTTTTATCGCTTATGTAATATCCAAGGGATAGATCGTGCGTTATGAACAAGATCGACAAACCCGAATCCTTCAACTCTGCGAGGAGGTTCAAAACGTCTATCCTCGTTGATGCATCCAACATGCTTATTATTTCGTCCGCGACGAGGAATCTCACATTCATCACCAAGGCTCTTGCTATCAACAACCTTTGAAGTTGACCCCCACTGAGTTGATGTGGGAATTTTCCCAGAACTTCGAGCGGATTCAATCCCACGGACCTGAGTTTTTCCTCTATTCTGTTTTTCCATTCGTTCCTTCCAATATCCGGGAAGAATTCCTCCCGCGCTATATCGAATATTCTATCCACCTTATACAAAGGGTTGTATGAACTGAACGGATCTTGGAACACACCTTGAACTTTTCTGTAATAATCCTTGAGTTCGTTCTTTTTGAACTGACCGATGTCCTTCCCGTTGAACAGTATTCTTCCAGATGTTGGTCGTATCAATCTCAGTATCATCTTACCTATGGTCGTCTTTCCACTCCCACTCTCACCTATCAATGATACTATCTCCCCTTCATCTATCTCGAAGGAGACATCATCGACTGCTTTCAATCTCTTCCCACCAAAGGTTCCTATCCTGTAAATCTTCGTCACGTTCTCGAGAACCATCATTCCCCACACCTCTTACGCATATTTCCAACAGGATACAACGTGATCATCGGATATTTCGACTATCGGAGGTTCTTCATCACATTTAGAATGACGATACGGACATCTATCCTTGAATCTGCATCCTTCTGGAGGTTTCAAGAGAGGTGGTGGCTGACCGGGAATTCCCTTCAGTTTCCTTTCACCATACTTTATTCCTATCTTCGGTAGTGAGGAGATCAGCATCTCAGTGTATGGATGAAAAGGTTTTTCAAGGATCTCGTCGGTTGATGCCTTCTCCACGAGTTTCCCAGCATACATCACCAAGATACTCGATGCTATCTGGTAAAGCACGGATATGTCATGCGTTATGAAGAATATTTTTCTCACGAATCCTCGACTCTTGAATTCCAACAACATTTCTATCACTGCCTTCTGCGTTGAAACATCCAAGGCAGAGGTTATCTCATCCGCTATGAGAAGTGAGGGGTTCATCAGCGTGGATATGACCATCACCATCCTTTGTTTCATGCCACCAGATAATTCTATGGGATACATGTTCAAAACGGATTCCGGAAGGTTCACCATTTTCAATCTCCTGAGTATCTCCGCCGTGTGGGATTTGAAATCGGATCCGTGTTCTCTCAAGAGATCATCCATCAAAACCTTGAGCTTTTTCGTTGGATTCAACGCATTCATGGCATATTGAGGGATTATGGATATCCTCCTGTATCGGAATCTTCTCATCTTCTCGTTGTCCCATATCGGAACTTCCTCACCATCGAGAAACACTCTGCCCTCCATGTAAGTCATGGGAGGTTTGAGGAGTATGAGTGAATTTCCGAGTGTGGATTTTCCACATCCAGATTCACCGGCGACTCCCAAGACTTCCTCATCCCCCATCTCAAAACTCACACCATCGACTGCCTTGACATAACCCCTAAGAGTTCTGTAATAGATTCTCAAATTCTCCACCCTGAGCGACACCTTCACATCTCCCTCAACTTTGGATTGAAGACCTCATCCAACCCGGTGTTCATGAAATAGAGCGATCCAACTATGAGAGTAATAGCCAATCCAGGTGGAATAGCCCACCACCACATTCCGAGCTGTATGGCATTCCACAGAACAGCCTGTTGCATCATTATTCCTATGGATATGCCTCTCGTGGGACCGAGTCCTATGAAATCCAAGCCAACCGCAGAGAGGATTGCACCGCCGAATTGAAGTATGAAGACCATGAAGATGTAAGACATCATGTTTGGTGCTATCTCTTCGGCTATTATCCTGATGGAATTCATCCCACTTATTCTCGCAAGATCGACGAATTCCCTCGTTTTCAATGATAGAGTTTGTGCCCTCACCGCCCTCGCGGTCCAGGGCCACGCGGTTAAACCGATGATCACACTCTCTATGAGTATTCCCCTGTATGGAAGGTAAGCTGCTATTATTATGAGGAGAGCCAGTGTCGGTATGACGAGCATCACGTTCGTCATCATCATGAGTATCTCATCGATCATTCCTCCTCTGTACCCCGCGAAGAAACCAACTATCAATCCAATAATCGTTGCTATTCCTCCGCCGAGCAATCCGACAAAGAAAGAAGCTCTCAAACCATACACCAACTGTGTGAAGACATCCTGACCGAAGGTTGTAGTTCCAAGCCAGAATTCTCTACATGGAGGATGATAACCGGGTCCAACGTAATCCAAGGGGTCATATCCCGTGAGATGTGGACCCACGATTGCCAACACGACGAAGAAGGTGAATATCGATATTCCCACTCTCATCTTTTTATTTCTCAAGGCGAAGAAGAGAAGTTCTCTCCTCGTCGATATTGCTTCCATCAAATTTCACCACCGTATGAATACCTTATCCTCGGATCTATGATCACGTAAATTATGTCTATGAAAAAGTTAGCCAACAACACACCGAGTATTATGAACAGGAAACAACCCTGTATCAGAAAGTAATCTTCATGCAGTATAGCTTCGAGCAATATGTAACCTATACCGGGGTAGGAAAATATTATCTCTGTTGTGAGCGCACCGGCTACTATCGTACCGAGCTGAAGTGCGAGTCCAGTTACCTGTGGTAAAACTGCGTTCCTGAAAGCGTATTTTCTTATGAGTTGTTGTGATGCACCAAGGGATTCCAGGTACTTCACGTAATCAGCCTCGAGCTCGTATATTATCATGTTTCTCATACCTATAGCCCATCCTCCAAGCATCACGATGAAAAGGGAGAGAAACGGAAGGATCCAGTGTCCTAAGAAATCCAAGATGAAATCCAAACTGAAACTGGGAACGGTGGAAAAGCTGTAAGCTCCGGCTATCGGGAACAAACCGAGAACGACACCCAAAAACCATGCGAGAAGAATCCCAAGCCAGAGATACGGTGTCGCGGTGAGTATGTAAAATATGGGTAATACTATGCTGTCAAGCTTCTTCGTCCTCGCTGCAACTGCTCCAAGCTTGTTTCCCACTATCCAGCTGAGTGTTATGGAAGGTAGAAGTAGAGCTACATCGTATGGAACAGCCTGTTTGAGAATATCCACGACGGGTTTGGGATACATGTAGATACTCACACCCAGATCACCTTTCAGAAAAGCAATCCAGAAGTTCAAGTATTGTTTCCACAGAGGTTCATCCAGACCGAACGCTTTCACCAAATAACTGTACATGACCTTGGCAGATTGAGGCAGTCCGGTGAATCTCGACACCAGTATCAATATCGGATTTCCAGGCATGAACCTTGGGATCATCCAATCCAAGGTTACCGCAACAAAAAAGGTCAGAATGTATATCGTTATCTTC
>QNAU01000085.1 GCA_003641545.1 Thermotoga sp. | reverse complement strand
TTCAGCCATGTATCTTCCCACGTATATGAAGGGTGTGTCGAACAAGGCAACAAGGAATTTCAGGATGTAAGTTGTTAAGAGGATATCCCACCATGTTCTGGGTGAGAACAACCCCATGAAAGCAATTGAACAGAATATCACCGAATCTATGAATTGACTGACCATCGTGGAAAAATTGTTCCTGAGCCAGAGGAATCTTCCTTTGGTTCTGCTTTTCCAGAAATGGAAAGCCCACACATCATGGAGCTGCGAAACTATGTAAGCTGTCAAGCTGGCGATGACGATTCTTGGCATCACGTTGAATATACCTTCAAGATGAGGTTGTGAAAAATCCGAAGGATCAGGTTTGAAGATCAGGGCGATCTTCATGTAGATCATCATGACTATCAAGGTGAAAAAGCCCATCATAACACCTTTCTTGGCGTCCTTTCTTCCGTACACTTCACTCAAAAGGTCCGTTGAGAAGAATATCGAGCCGTAGAGGACATTTCCAAGTGTTGCGGTCATTCCAAGGAGTTTCACAATTTTCACAACCTGTATGTTGCATACTATTATGCTCATCACGATCATGGCGTACAACCCTTCTTTCCTGAACAGACGGAATATCAGAATCACGATCGAGAAATCCAAAAGCATGAAGAGAAACCACAGTATCTCGTTCATTGCCTTTGCTTCACCTCCACCTTTACACCATCCGATATTCCGGTTTCCACCTTCTCCACACCTGGGATCTCCGGCACAGTCACATTTTTCGGAAAGATTGTGGCTATGGTTGAACCTGACCCGCTCACGAATGAAGAGATAGGATTAAATTTTCTCACATGATTGAAAAGATCGAGCATTCTTTTCTCAAGTTTAAGTCTGTATTTTTGATGTATGAAATCCTCCATTCCAAATCTGACCAATTCCTCGTTCTCCTCATAAAAGCCGGATATCAAAAATCCAAGCCTTCTCATTTGGGATACAACAGCCTCTCTTCGATAAGAGTTCGGCAGTATTTTTCTCGCCATCTCGGTGGAAATCTTAAAGTTCGGAATGAAGAACACCATCTTCCACTTCTTTGGAAAGGGTATCCTGTGATACATGATTTTATCGTTCTCACATGAAACGATCATGAGACCACCGAGGAACGCTGGAACGACATTATCCGGATGACCTTCCAAATCGACGAGAAACCTGATTTTTTCATCTTCTCTGAGATTCAAACCTCCGAATTTTTCTAAAATTTCCATCACAGCCAAGGCAACTGTTGCACTGCTTCCAAGTCCTCTCTTTGGTGGTATTTCAACTCTGACGAACACCTTGATCTTCGGTAAGGTGATCCCAAACGATTCTGAAAGATTTTCAACTCGCTTGAAGAAGAACAGATCCGGTTCTTCAGATTCGAGCTCCTCTTTGTATCTTCCATCCACGATGAATTCATTTCTTTCGGATTCCTCAACCTCGTATATGTTCCACATATCGAGTGCCATTCCGAGCGTGTCAAAACCCGAGCCAAGATTCGATGTCGTCGCAGGTGCATGAACGATCAATCTCAAAATTTCACCTTCCTATCGCCTTCAGCACATCATCCACGTTCGGATTCACCGTGATCGGTTTTTCGATGTTTCCAATGACAACATTTGGATCCTTCAAGCCGTGTCCGGTGAGCGTTGCAACGATGACATCACCATCTTTGAAGACGTCCCTGTATTTGATGATACCAGCTATGGATGCTGCGGATGCCGGTTCACAGAATATTCCTTCGAGTGATGCTATTAATCTCTGTGCTTTGAGTATCTCATCGTCACTGACGGTGTCGATCACACCACCAGATTCATCCCTGGCTTGCTCTGCTTTCTTCCAGCTCGCGGGGTTGCCTATCCTTATTGCGGTTGCAACAGTTTCAGGTTTCTCCACAACATGTCCTTTGACTATCGGTGCAGCACCTTCAGCTTGAAAGCCCATCATCCTTGGAAGGTTGCTCATCTTACCAGCTTCCCTGTATTCCTTGTAACCCTTCCAGTATGATGTTATGTTCCCGGCATTTCCCACAGGTATGAAATGATAATCTGGTGCTCTTCCAAGCTCATCAACGATCTCAAAGGCTGCGGTTTTCTGACCCTCGATTCTGTACGGATTTATGGAGTTGACGAGCTCAAAATCGTAATTTTCCGATAAATATCTAACCAGCTCGAGGCATCTGTCAAAATTGCCATTTATCTGGACAACCTTCGCACCGTATATCATGGCTTGTGCGAGTTTTCCAAGGGCGATTTTTCCCTCTGGAATCAGAACCACAGATTTTAAACCCGTTCTGGCGGAATATGCAGCTGCAGATGCAGCGGTGTTTCCAGTTGATGCACATATCGTGTACCTTGCTCCCTTCTCAAGAGCTTTGGCTATCGCCATAACCATTCCCCTGTCTTTGAATGAGCCAGTTGGATTCATCCCTTCATATTTCAGGTATATTCTGACATTTTTTAAACCCAGGTATTTCTCGAAATTCTCCACCCTTATCAAAGGGGTGTTGCCCTCATGAAGAGTTATCAACGGTGTGCGAGAAGTTATGGGGAGAAAATCCCTGTATCTTTCGAGAAGAATCATTCCGATCCCTCCAAAGTCAATTTTTAGAATATGTTATCACAACGATGGCGTCGTTTTCGCGGGTAAATCGTCGCGGGTGGTTCCAAAAAATGAAGTTTGATTTCCAAAAAATTGAATTTATACTTGACATCATTTACAAAATCTGCAAGAATATGATCAGTTTTTTGAAGAAAGAGGTGAGAATTTTGAAGAAGAGCATAAAGGGTGTATGTCCAGTGTGTGGAGGGGAAATGTACATAACGCAACTCAAGTGCGAGATCTGTGGGACGACCATATCCGGAGAATTTGAATTGAACGAATTCTCAAGATTGAGTGAGAATCAGCTCGAGTTTTTGAGGGAATTTATAAAGAGCAGGGGGAATCTTTCCGAGGTTCAGAAGAAATTCAACATTTCCTATCCAACCGCGAAAGCGAGGTTGGAGGAGATAATAAGAACGCTCGGATATGAGGTGGAAAGAGAGGACACGATCAGAGCACGAACCATGGAGATCCTTGAAAAGATAGAGAAGGGAGAACTCAGCCCAGAGGAAGCAAGGGTATATTTGAGTAGGCTCAGGGAGGAGAGAAGATGAGGAAAATTAAGAAGAAGGATGTGAGAAGGATATTCATCTCCTCAAGTTCACTCGATCTGAGCATATTGAGATCCAGATCCGACACCGCGGTGTTCGAATACGAAGAGATGGAAGATATAGAGCTGAACTCAAACGTGGTGGGTGAAACGTGGAAGATAAGGATAAACAGTTTCAAGGGAAGATCCATATTCTCCTTACTATTCAACATCCCCCATTGGAGAACGATTCGTGGTTTACTCTACGTTCCCGAAGGTGTGGATGAGGTGATACTGAAAACCGCGAATGGTGATGTGGAAATATCCGGAGTGAATTTGGAGAAGCTGGAGATTTCAAGTGTCAGTGGAGACTTGAGCATGGAAAACTCTCACCTCAATGAATTTCACATGAGATCGACGAGTGGAAATGTGAAAGCGAGGAACACGAGAATAGATAACATGAGTTTCACCTCCGTGAGTGGTGATCTCAGCGTGGATTATTTCCCAAAGGATTTCGGGTATCTCAAGATAAACACCGTGTCAGGAGATGTAGACATCTACGTGGAAGGAGGGGAAGAGATAATCTTGAAGAAAAGGTCGAAATTTTCGGATGTGAAATCCAGAATACCTGTGAAGATGGTTGACCAAATCATGGGATCCGGTGTGAGAAGATATGTTGAATTTTCATCGGTTTCCGGAACTCTGACGGTGGAATCGAGACATGATGAGGGAAAAAGTTTCGCGGGAATCGAGGAATACAAGATCCTCGAACTTTTGAAATATGGTAAGATATCGCGTGATTTTGCAATGGAACTTCTCATGAATCTTGGATATTCGAGGGAAGATGCGGAGAATTTTCTGAGGGAGAACGAATGCGATCTAAATGGAGGGTGATGAAAAATGGAAATCGTAGAAGTTAAAAACCTGAGGAAGACGTATTCGACGAGAAGGAAAAAAGTTGAAGCTTTGAAGGGGATATCCTTTGAAGCGAAAACCGGGGAGATATTTTCTTTACTCGGTGCCAACGGAGCGGGGAAGACGACGACCATAAAGTCGGTACTTGGATTGGTCATCCCCGATGAGGGTGAAATATTCGTCAACGGAATAAATGCTTTGAGACATAGAAACAAGGCGGCAAGATATATGTCGGCTGTTTTGGAGGGAAACAGGAATATTCACTGGAGGTTGACGGTCAAGGA
The DNA here is from genome assembly GCA_003641545.1 of Thermotoga sp. Lineage (GTDB taxonomy): Bacteria > Thermotogota > Thermotogae > B21-G9 > B21-G9 > B21-G9. Next base: position 1,554 of record QNAU01000085.1, on the reverse strand, counting down.
AAATCTCGAGTATTTCGGACACCTGAGGGGAATGGGAGGAAGAAAATTGAAGGAAAGAGTTAGAGAGATCGTGGAATACATCGAGTTGACTGACAAATTCAACGAAATAGCTGGAAAACTATCCCGCGGAATGCAGCAAAGATTGGCAGTTGGAATAGCGATACTCCCTGACACCCCCATAGTTCTACTCGATGAACCCACACTCGGTCTGGATGTTGAATCGTCCATGAAGATGAGGGAAATACTGAAGGATCTTTCAAAATCGGGAAAATGCGTGATACTTTCCACACACGACATGAATCTCGTGGAGGAGGTTGCAGACAGGGTCTTGATAATAAACAACGGTAGGATGGTTGCATACGATGATAAGGAAAAGCTCATGGATATGTTCAGAAAAAGGGCATACAGAATAGTGCTGGATGGAAGCGTGAAAAGCGGTGTGGTGGAGAAATTGAGCAGATTCGGGGATATAAACATTAAGACAAATGGAGAAACAGTGATAGATGTTCAGCTCGATTCATACGATGAGATATACGATCTCTTCGACATATTGAAAGAAACTAAGCTACCTCTGAAGAGAATAGAAGCGGAGGATGTGAGGTTTGAGAAGGTATTCTTGAAGATAGTCGAAGGGAGTGACGGAAAATGACGTTGAAACCATGGTTGGAGGAATGGTATCTCATCGTTGGGATATTCAAAAGATTCGTTGCTGAATTCAAGAGATATTATTTGAACACCATATCCTTCTTCATAACGATAACGATCATCTTCTATTTGATAGTCCTCGGATTCAAAAGTTTCGGTGGTGGTGCTCCAAACATCACCGGATCTCTTCAATCCACAGCGATAGGATATTTCACCTGGATAATGGTCGTATCCGTTTTGACGGAGCTTTCCTGGAATTTGATGAACGAGATGAACAGGGGGATAATAGAACAGATATTCCTTTCTCCGTTTGGACCGATAAAGGTCTACTCATTCGGTCAGATAGTATCGTTGATCATCAACATTCCATTTTTGTATCTCGTCATGCTCGTAATTTTCAAGATGGCGAAACTGAAACTCATCGTTCCACCCGCTTTCTTCCTGAACATGTTCTTTCTTCTGCTCCAAACTTACGGATTCGGCATGATACTCGGTGGTATAACGTTGAAATTCAAGAGAACGCAAGCTCTTCTTCAGATATCACAGTTCGCCATAATAGGTCTTCTTGTGTTGAATCCGGAGGGGAAACTTGGCTTCATGATCCCCATATCACCACATTTCATGATATTCAGGATGATAATGAACGGTGAAAATGTGGGGATGGTTCTTTGGTTAAAGGTGTTCACCGCTTCTCTGATATACTACTACATCGGTACCAGAGTCTTCGCATATTTCGTGAGGGTGGTGAAGAAAAATGGGGAGCTGTCCATCTACTGAGGTGAAGGTCGGTGTTCTGCAGTTCAAACCCGAATTTATGAGGATAGAGGAGAATCTGAACAGAATAAAGAGCATGGTTGAAAAGTTCGATGGAGATGTGTTGATTCTTCCGGAATTGACATTCAGTGGTTA
>QNAU01000084.1 GCA_003641545.1 Thermotoga sp. | reverse complement strand
AGGAACTTTTTCTCGATAGTCGTGACCACATTCGCGATCGTTCTCATCTTGGAACCTATGGTGGAACTTCTGATGAGGATAAAGGGAATGGTGAGGACACTCGCCATGTCAATTGCACTCACACTTTTCTTTTTCTCTTTCTTGATTCTGATGGTGCTTCTGACCCCGCAGGTGATTCGGCAGGCTGGGAATTTCTACAATTTCCTCGTGAATTTTTTCGAGAACAAAGAATGGGAAGTGTATTTTGAGAATTATCCGGATATAAAGGAGAATATATCGAACATACTGGAGAACATTCAACCTAAATTTTTAAGTTTCGTGGCGGATTCCATAGCACAGATAACGAAGACAACTCCCCAGGTTGTGTCCTTCTTTTTCTACGTCATCCTTGGTTCAATCTATCTGTCGATATACCTTCCGGAATTCAAGAGGAACATCGGTAGGATGTTCCCAAGGAAGGTGAGAAATTACGCCGTTGAATTTCTCAGAGATGGCTACAAACAACTCAGACAATACGTCGTTTCTCTTTTCATAGTTGCGATGATAGTCGGTGTAACATTCTGGGCTTTTTTGATGTTCATGGGAGTCAAATACTCGATTCTCTTGGGATTCTGGGCTGCATTGACGAATCTGATACCGATAATAGGGGTCGTTTTGGAGGTAATACCCATATTGCTCACTGGAATATCGATGGGTGTATCGGGAATAGTAGCGATGGTGATAGCGATCTTCGCAATACACACCACCGCCTTTGTGATATTCTTGAAATTGATGAAGGGTTACATAAAGATAAATCCAGTCGCCATAATCTTCATGATTCTCTTCATGACAGAATTCCTTGGATTCATAGGTGCCTTCGTGGCTGTTCCAATCGCGATTCTCATGAGGGTATTCTGGAACCATTTCGTATCACCGAAATTTGAGGAGGGATGATGTGGTAAGGTTTCTAATCGGTGAAAACACCGATGTGAAAATAGACGAGGTCACGGAAAAATACGAAAATCTCAGAGTTGTAGATCTGTCGAACGACTCCGAATATACGGAGTTGGTGGATGAACTCTCGAACCTGACCCTATTCGAGGGATTCGAAATGAAGATCCTGTTTCTCAAAAATTTCGATTCCTTGAAAAAGGAGAAAAGGAAAGAATTGTTGGAGATGTTGAAAGCTCTGAAGGATGAGGATAATTTACTTCTGTTCGTGGATTCGGGGAAACGGTCGAAGGAAATCGAGGGATTTGACTCAGAGGAAATCACACTTCCAAAACCCTGGAAGAAGAAGGAATGGATGAAATTGATCGAGAAGGTCTTCGCGGAGAAGGGAAGGAAGGTTAAAAAAGATGTTCTCGAACTGCTTTACATCCTCGTTGGTCCAGATCTTGAACTTTTGAAATCCGAGATAGAGAAGCTCCTGCTCTTCTCAGAAGGTGAGATAACGGTCGAGGATGTGAAAGAGGTCGTTCACAAGCACACATTCTCTAAACTCGACGATCTACTGTTCTTCGTGTCTGAAGGTGAACCGAGGAAGGTGGCGGAAATAGGTTCGGAAGTGGTCATGAACACACCGATACAACTTCTTCTGTATTCACTTCGGGAACATTTCATCACGTTGTTCAGGATACTTGCAAAGGTCGAGAGAAAGCAAAGGTACAGTTGGGTGGATATTTCGAGGATATCGAAAGAGCTTTCCATCCCATTACTTAGACTCGCCGGTTTTCTGGGTTTTCCACTGGGGGATAGAAAGACGAAAAATCATCTGCTCATCTACGATTCGAGTATTCTTTGCGATATACTGATGAAAGTGATGAAAATTCAAAGGGAGTTCAGAACGATCGAGTATGAACCTCGGATCATGGTTACGAGACTCGTGGAGATAGCGGAATACATCGAGGAGCGTGGGAGGTGAGGATGTGCGATACGAATTCCCAAAGGATTTCCTCTGGGGAGTTGCGACATCGGCGTATCAGATAGAGGGAGCCGTCGATGAGGATGGGAGAGGCAAATCCATATGGGATGTCTTTTCACACACACCTGGGAAGATTCACAACGATGAGAATGGAGATGTCGCATGTGATCACTACCACAGATACAAAGAAGATGTTGAATCGATGGCTGAGCTCGGTGTGAAAGCGTACAGATTCTCGATATCGTGGTGTAGGATCTTCCCAGATGGGAAGAAGAATCTCAACGAAAAGGGGTTGGATTTTTATTCCAAGCTCGTTGATGAGCTTCTGAAGCACGAAATAGAACCATTTCCAACGCTGTATCATTGGGATCTTCCCCAGGCACTTCAGGAAAATGGGGGTTGGGAAAATCGCGAGACGGTGAACTGGTTCGAGAAGTATTCTTACACGGTTTTCAAAAGACTCGGTGACAGGGTCAAAAACTGGATCACGTTGAATGAGCCTTTCTGTTCATCTTTCCTCGGATACGTCACGGGGGAACATGCACCGGGGTACAGGAATGAAGTTAAGAGAGCGCTGAGTGTGGCTCATAATCTTCTTCTGGCTCACGGGAAAAGTGTAAAAATTCTGAGAGAAGAGGTGAGAGGTGGGAGAATTGGCATAGCCAACGCTGTGAACATCGTTTCCCCGGCGTCTGAAAATGAGGATGACATCAGATCCGCGAGGATGGTGGATGAGATACTGAACGGGTGGTATCATGAACCGATAGCGAGTGGAAAGTATCCAGATGAGTTGTCGAAGATGTATGAATTCGTGGGATACATGCCCGAAATTGGTGAAGAGGATATGAAGATCATATCTGAACCAATGGATTTCTGGGGAGTCAATTATTATTCGAGGGTGTTGGTCAAAAGTAATCCCGAAAAATTTGGAGGATTCGAGTGGGTCGGAGGTGATCTCGAAAAGACGGACATGGGATGGGAAGTGTATCCAAAAGGAATATACGAAGCGATCGTCAAGGTGAGGAATTACAAGGAATTGCCCGTTTACATAACCGAGAATGGCATGGCAGACAGGGACGAGTTGGTGGATGGAAGGGTTGAAGACAGAAGGAGAATAAGATACATCAAGGATCATTTGAGGTGGCTTCACAAAGCGATCAAAGAGGGACATGACGTCAGGGGATACTTTGTCTGGACTTTGATGGACAATTTCGAATGGGCACACGGTTATTCCAAAAGGTTTGGTTTGCTTTACACGGATTACAGAACTCTTGAAAGGATTCCAAAATCCAGTTTCAACTGGTACAAAGAGGTGATATCTGAGAATGGATTCGAGGACGATGAGGAATTGATGGATGGCTGGAAAATAGAAAATCCAAATTGAGGAGGTGAGATCCAATGTTTCCTCTTTTCTACGATCCAACTATCATCCTTCTGATACCTGCATTTCTCCTGGCACTGTGGGCTCAAATATTGGTGAGTTCGACATTTTCGAAGTATTCGAAATACAAATCGATCACCGGATTGACTGGATACACTTTGGCGAGGAATCTTCTCATGGCGAAAGGCATATACGATGTGGACATAGAGATGATATCTGGAACCTTGAGTGATCATTACGATCCGAGGAACAAGGTCGTCAGACTCTCTCAAAGCACGTATTCAAGCGATTCGGTGGCGGCACTCGGGGTGGTTGCTCACGAGATAGGGCATGTCGTCCAACATGCCGAGAATTACTTTCCTCTCGTCATAAGGAACGCCATGGTGCCGGTAGCGAACGTCGGATCAAGTTTGGCATGGATAATATTCCTCATAGGTTTGCTGTTCTTCAACCCGCTTATGATGAGGATCGGAATAGTTCTGTTCTCACTCGTAGTTCTGTTCACCCTGTTGACTCTTCCAGTCGAAATAGACGCGAGCAACAGGGCTTTGAAACTTCTAAAATCAACCGTTGCCATGCCTGAGGATGAGCTTAAAGCAGTTAAGAAGGTTCTGACCGCGGCTGCACTCACGTACGTTGCTGCAACCGCCATCGCCATTTTGCAGTTACTCAGAATGCTGATTCTGGCTGGTATATTCGGTGAGAGGAGATGAGAAATGTCGAGAGGATCGCTCTGAAAGTTTTGAACGAGGTTGAGAAAAGGGGAATGATGGATAAATCCTTGAAAGAGGGAGCCCTGTCCGTCGTCGATCGAAAGGACAGGGCTTTTTTCAAGGAGTTAGTCTGGGGAGTTCTGAGGAAGAGAAGATACCTCGATTTTCAGATAGACAGATTTTTGAGAAGGAGAAAGATACCGATCCCTGTGAGGAACATCCTCAGGATGGGAATGTACGAGTTGATCTTCATGGATATTCCAGATTATGCGGTCGTGAACGAGATAGTGGATCTCGTGAAGGTGAAAAATTTTAGATCCTTAGTTAACGCGATACTCAGAAGATTTTTGAGGGAAGGTGAATTGAAACCGAAGGATCCAGCGGTGATCTATTCGGTTTCGGACGATCTTTACGACGTTTTGAAAGAATCATTGGACGGAGAGATTCTGGAAAAGACACTCAAATTTCTCAACGAAAGGGCAAAGATTTTTCTGAGGGTTAACACCACGAGGATGGAAGTGAATGAGTTTGTGAGAAGGATGGAGAGGAAAGGGTGGAAACTCAGGATTTGTGATTTTCCGAGGGAATGTGTGGAAGTTTTAAAACTCGGTGAATGGATAGGGGAATCTGAGGAGTTTGAGGAAGGTTTGTTCTACGTTCAGGACAAATCATCCCAGCTTGCGCCGTATCTCATGGATCTGAAAATGGGACAGAGAATTCTCGACATGTGTAGTGGTCCGGGGGGAAAGGCGACCCATATCGCACAGTTTTTGAATTGTCAGTGTGAAATAACAACTTTGGACATATCGAAGGAAAAACTCGAGCTGGTGAAGGAAAATTCAAATAGACTAAGATTGAACTGCCTGAATTTCATGAATCTGGACGTCAGGGAGTATTCGGATGATTCTAAATTCGATCGTATCCTTCTCGACGCACCGTGCACTTCCATAGCGACGGGAAACAAGAATCCTGAAGTCCCGTTGAGGCTGAGAAGGGATGATTTTGAAAGAATGGCGAGGATCCAAAAAGATCTGTTGAAAAAGGCGGTGGAACTACTCAGAGATGGGGGGAAGATACTCTACTCCGTCTGCACGGTGAGTAAATATGAAACCACCAATGTGATCAAGGAAGTTATGAGGGATGAAGGGTTGGAGAGTATGAACCTGTCGAAAGTGTTGAATGGATTCGGTGTGAAAAATAGATGGGATGGTTACGGTTCCTTGATCCTACCGGAGGATGGTTACTCCCCAATGTATTATGCAGTTTTGGTGAAAGGGCAGTGAAAGAATGGATGTGGATTACATAACTGCCGGTGCGAAGGTGAAGAAGAAACACATGTTGAGATTCCTATCTCAAATGGAATACATGAGGGCAATCGAGAGAACGATGAGGAGGGCAAATTTCCCGTTATGGTTCACCAAGGGATACCATCCGAGACCGAAGATGAGTTTCCCGATTGCCATTCCGACCGGTGTCATCGATCTTGCAGGGTATTTTGAGCTGAGACTTTCCCCCGAACTTCTGGGTGAAACGAAGATGGATGAACTCGTTCGAAACTTCAACAGATATGCTCCTCGGGGTTTGGAGATGGTTGCGATGAAACCCATGAAGAAGGGAGAGATCCTACGATCGATAGAATATTATTCTTTCAGGATCATCGTTGAAGCGGATGAGGAATTGATGGTTGATTTGAACAAAAAAGCGGTAGTGGGATACCATGTTAAAAAAACCGATAAGTTCTTTATGATAGAATATTTAACCGAGAAAGAGAGGTTGGTGAGACCTGACAGGTTGGTGGATCCCAATTCCACCGGTGGAATGGTACTTTTCATATGTACCGAAGCTTTCAACGGAAATATGGAACCTGTGAGTAAGATCTTGGAGGGATAAAGATGAAGAAGGTGTTGATCATCGATGATTCCGAAGTGTTGAGAAGAATAACAGCTT
>QNAU01000083.1 GCA_003641545.1 Thermotoga sp. | reverse complement strand
TGTTGTTATCATAGCTGCGAGCGCTCCAACTAAGAATGAGCCTTCATTCTGTTTGTAAAGGATCGAGTAGACGTTGTCGAGTCCTCCTTTGGAGTAATCAACGGATGTGTCGAAAATTATGTATTTCTTCTCGGGATACATAGGAGCAACTTCCTCCAGATTCTCCGCCATCTGCCATGTCCCAACTATTATTATGTCCCAATCTTCTTCGGACACATCTTCCAGAGTTGGTCTCCACACGGACTGATCGTATCCCATTTCGATTATCTTTCCCTCGATTCCAAGTTTTTCCTCAGCCCATTTGATACCTCTGGCAGCTGAATCGAAGAACGACTTGTCCCCGAGAGTCCCGTTCAGCAGTAGAACAACCTTCAGAGGTTTACCAACCATGAGAAGGGTGGTAATCACGATGAGAGCAAATATGAGGAGCTTTCTCACAGCTCACACCTCCCAGTTATTTTTCAGATTCCTCTGTCCACAAGGATGGCGATGGAATCCACCGCCGTTTTTATGACCTTCTCAAGCCCTTCCTCGTACCTTGAGCCTGCCTGTATGTATTCTCCCTCCTCCGACAATTCTTCCCTCACGACGAGTATCGATCCAGTCTTTATCCTCTTTATGGCTCCAACCACATACAAAGCTCCAACTTCCATTTCCACCGACAGAACCCCTGCTTTGATGAGTTTTTCAATGTATCTTGAGTGTGATTCCGGATCGAAGAGCCTCGCGTAGTATGAATCGGTTGAATACACATTTCCCACATGATATCTTATCCCATTCCTCCTTGCAGACTCAATCAAAGCGTTCACGACATCCACATCAGCCACCGCAGGAAATTCCGGTGGGAGATATTGAAGGGTCGTTCCATCCCTTCTGACACTTCCAACTGCTATCACACCGTCTCCGAGTTTCAAATTTTTTTGAAGAGCACCGGTTGTCCCAACCCTTATGATAACTTTCACATCGAGAGTTGCCAGCTCTTCAACTGCTATGGAAACTGCCGGAGCACCCATACCCGTCGACATGACCGATACTTTCTTTCCACTGACGAAACCTGTCCACGTCAGATATTCACGATTCTCCCCCACTTTCCTTGGATTTTCAAAGTATTTAGCCACTCTCTCCACCCTTCCCCTATCCCCAACTATTATCACGTAATCTCCAACATCCTCCTTCTCCAACCTTATGTGATATCTCGGGTCTTCAGCCATCATATCACCTCCTAAGTACCGATCTTTTGAAGATCATCCAGCAATCTTTCAAAAAATCGTTTCGAATCTATCTTCTTCAAAACTCTAAGGTTCGGATCTTTTCCACCGAGATGCCAAATATCCGCAACTGTCTGGCCATACGTTAATTCTCCCTTCAATTCCACCTGCACGTACATTTCTTCCCATTCGAACATATCACGATCTATCAGATACATCACCGCACATGGATCGTGAAGAGGTGCACCATCTATTCCAAAGTATCTTTTGTAGGCACCAATGAAGAATTCCAGAAGGTCCGCTATGGGTTTCAGGTATTCTTTTCCAAGATTTCTAATTTTGTTCACAATTTCGTGATCCACGACCGCTTGGTGTGTCAGATCTAAAGGAGCCATCACCTTGGGTATATCCAAACCTAAGACGACACTCATGGCTTCGGGATCGGCAAAGACGTTGAACTCTGCAACCGGTGTGACATTGCCAAAAGCTATTCCACCTGCCATCATAACGTGTGATTTGATCTTTCCAACCAAATGAGGGTATTTCAGAGCGAAAAGTGCAAAGTTCGTCAAGGGTCCTGTGGTAACGATGGTCACCTCGTTTGGATGTTTTTCGATCATCTCCGCCATGAAATCTATCGCGTGTTTGGTCGAAGGTTTCTTATGGGGTTCGGGAATTTCTGCTCCTTCCAAGCCTGAGTAACCGTGTATCTTGGGAGCCAGCACCGTATCTCGAACGAGTGGTCTGTCCGCACCAGGGTAAACTTCCACATCTTTGACCCCCACAAGATTCAGGATTCTCAAAGCGTTGTTGGTTGCATTTTCCAATGATGTGTTTCCAACCACGGTGGTTATTCCGAGAAGTTCCAGTTTCTCATCTGCAACCGCGAGAATGATGGCAACCGCATCATCGTGACCAGGATCACAATCCAGAATAATTTTTTCCCTCATACGATCACCTCATTATAAATTATGCTATCACAAAATTTTGAACCTCATCCAACCTCTATCAATTTCACCTTTTCTCCGTATTCCGAGATTATTTTATCCAACAATTCCGGATATTTTTCAAGCTTTGGATCCAGATTCAGAAGTTCATTAGCATCGTTTCTGGCTTCTATCAAAATGTCGAGATCTTCAACCAGATTCGCCAATTTGAATTCTGGAAGACCGTGTTGTTTCACTCCCATTATTTCACCCGGTCCCCTGAGTCTCAGATCGTACTCCGCTATTTTGAAACCATCGGTTGTGTTCGCGAAGAATTTCAATTTTTCTATGATCTGTTTGCTTTTCGTGTCGACTATGAGGAAACAGTAAGCTTCCTCACTTCCTCTTCCTATTCTCCCGCGCAGTTGATGAAGCTGGGCGAGTCCGAATCTCTCCGGATGTTCTATAACCATCAGATTGGCTTCGGGTATATCTATACCGACTTCTATGACCGTGGTGGATACCAATATATCCAACTTACCATTCGCAAATTCTTCTATCACCAGCTCTTTTTCATCGTCTCGCATCCTACCATGCAACAAACCGAGTTTCAAATCCGGGAATATATCCTTCGATAGATGTTCATACATCGTCGTTGCAGCCTTCAATTCAAGAGCATCCGATTCCTCGATCACAGGATAGATCATGAAGCATCTCTTTCCATCCTTCACCTCATTTCTGATGAATTCATAGACCTTGTGTATCCTCGATGAATTCACCAGAACGGTTCTCACTTCTTTCCTCCCGGGTGGCATCTCATCTATTATTGACACATCGAGATCTCCATACACGGTTAAAGCCAATGATCTCGGTATGGGTGTTGCTGTCATCACAAGCGTGTCCACAACTTTACCCTTACTCATGAGTTTTTCCCTTTGCTTGACACCGAATCTGTGTTGTTCATCTATTATGACGAGACCGAGGTTGTTGAATGTTACATCTTCCTGTATCAACGTATGGGTACCTATAACTAAGTCAACATCTCCGTAGTAAAGCCCAAGCTTAACCAGTTCCTTATCCCTATTTCTCATGGAGCCTATCAACAGCCTGATGTTCAATCCAAGTGGTTTCAGATCATGTGAAATACGCGTGAAGTGCTGTATCGCTAAGACGGTCGTTGGAACCATGATGACCGATTGATAACCAGCTTCAAAATTATCGAGAATGGCCATTTCCGCGACCACCGTCTTACCGGATCCAACATCTCCCTGAAGTAATCTTTTCATGGGTTTCGGGGAGATCATATCTTCTCTGATTTCCCCATGAACTCTAATTTGAGAGTTGGTGAGCTTGAATGGCAGTGAATCCACGAATTTTTCCACAAGTTTTCCCTCTATGTTCTTTGAGATTCCAGGTTCGTTCAGCTCTCTGTTTTTCTTGTGATACATCACGGACAGTTCGAAAAAGAATAGTTCCTCGTATTTCAGTGTTCTTTTCGATTTTTCAAGATGGTAGGAGCTCTTTGGAAAATGCACACCCTTCAGAGCGCACGACTTGTCCAAAAGATCCCTCTTTTTCTTTATTTCCATCGGGAGGATATTCTCGAAACACCTTGAAAACACGAGGTTGGATTCCATGATCCGTCTCATCACCTTCTGTGAAATACCGGAAGTTAACCTATAAACTGGTAATATCCGTCTGAGCTGACCAATATCCTCATCACTCTTTACCAGATCGAACTCGGGATTGTGTATCTCCAGTTGTCCATATATGTTTCTCTTCACTGGACCAACGAAGATGTATCTCACGTTCTCCTTCAGGATCTTCTCGATGTGATCCTGATTGAACCATTTCAAAAGGATTTCCCCGAATCCATCCGTTATGAGGGCGATCGTTAGAAAAGTATCCCCGAATTTCCTTCTCTCGACTTTCAAGAGTTTCCCGAGAACGACTGCTCTTTCCCCTTCTCTGAGGAGATTCAGAGGAATTATTCTACGCCTGTCATCGTAATCTCTTGGAAAATACATGATGAGATCCCTTATGCTGGAGAGCCCAAGTTTCTTCAATATCTTTTCTCTCCCTGGCCCAACCTTCCTCGCAAATTTTATGGGAGATTCCAGGATCGATCTTCCTGAGGGATTCAAACAGTTGAAATTTTCCTCTTGATGGCACGATATCAAGAATTCCTCCCTCAGCTTTTTGATTATTTCGCGCCCATTTTCGAGTCTTTTCATCACCCTGGTGAGTGGTAGTGAGGACAATTTCGAGTAATATCTGACCGTTAACTCGATTTTTCTCTCCAGATCCTCGGTTTTCTCGAAGTCCTCCACTTCTTTCCACATTCTCAGTATCTTCTTAGGTAACTCATCGAGATCTTCCATTTTCTTCATGTAAAATTTAATAAGATTTTCAAGATTGTCCAAGAAATCTTCAAAGATCATCCTTCCTCACCTTCAAAAAACCATCGATTCTCGATTCACCCGCTTTTATAAAATACCTGTAGAGGGCTTCACCAGATTCATTGGAATAGTTCAAACGTGTCATCGTGAGATCCATATTGTTCATCTGGAGCTGAACCCTGCTTGGAGGTTCCGTGATCCAATTGTACACAATGTACACTTCACCACTTTCAAGTGTGGCGAATACCCTTTGATCGAGATATTCCATCTCTACGATCTTGAGGGACGATAAAATCAACTTTTGAAGAAAGAAAGAGAAAACAGCTATGAATGATATGAGGATCAAAACGAAAGGAATGGAATAACCTATCTTCATCGCTCAAAGTAATTGACATAGGGCAAATTTCTGTAAAGTTCTTCGTAGTCTAAACCGTAACCTATTATGAATTTGTCCTCTATGTTGAATCCCACGAAATCAGGTTCTATGTCCGACTTTCCGACTTTCCTGTAGAGTGTCGCGAGTTTCAAATCTTTCGGTGAAAGTTTCCTCAGATATTTGAGTATGTAGGACAGTGTCAAACCCGTGTCGAGTATATCCTCAACCACCAGAACGTACTCGTCCCTTACGGATCTGTCTATCCAGTAATTCACCTTCACCCTTCCACTGCTTCTTGTCCCACTGTAACTTGAGACATGAATGAAGGAATAGAGAACATCGAGGTTCAGATTCAAAACGAGCTCGCTGAAGAAATGAATTGCCCCCTTCAAAACGCATACCGCTATTATACGATCCGTCAGTTGGGAATAATACCTGTCTATTTCCTCAGCCATTTCCTTTATTTTACAGCGTATCTCCTCCTCGGAGTGAAGAGATTTCGTGATTTCCCTTATTCTTCTCTTGCCAACTTTCAGATCGTCCACATCTATCCCTCCGTTATACAAAATACGGTTATATCCTCATCACCCAAACCTCGAAATCGATCTTCTCCAACTCTTCCCTTGAAAGTTTCACAGGATTATCAACATTTTTAACTTTATTTGAAGGGAAATGGCGGAGAAAACTCTCCACAGATTTTATGGGGAAATTCATATACTTCGTCCTGTAGTGCATCGGGATTATCACGTTGGGTTTGAGTTGTTCACATATCCTCTTCGCCTCGTCCGGTTCGATGGTGAAATAACCTCCAACTGGTATGAGGAGAATGTTCACGGGTCTCAAAATTTTCACCGTCTTCTCATCCAAGATGTGTCCAAGATCTCCGAGATGAACCACGTTCATTTCATTTGGAAATTCGATCTTAAAGACGATGTTCTTTCCTCTTTCACTGCCATGAGATTTGTCATGATACGTCACAACACCTGTAATTCTCGTTCCGAATTCTTCGAAATTTCCTGGATCCTTTATCAGCTTG
>QNAU01000082.1 GCA_003641545.1 Thermotoga sp. | reverse complement strand
GCATCCACGTAGTTTTGGAAGATGTTCTTCAGGAGATCGGTGAAGGTAAAACGCACTTTGACGTTGTATTCCTCGTCCTCGAACCAGATTGGGTTGACACCCTCTTCAAATTCCACCGATATTATGTTCCCAGCCTTCAATCTGACGGTTTTCACTATTTTTGGTGATCTCATCATCTCCAACTTGGTCGTGACATCGTTGTAGATGACGACCACATTCCTCAAATATTCCAATAATTTCCATCTCGTGGAGATTATTTCACTCAGGATTTCAGGATTTCCAACGATCTTCTGGAGCTTCTCGATCTTACCCTTCAGGATTTTCACGCTTGAATTGCTCACGTTCTCAATCACACGGAATGCAGATGACAGATCGCCTTCACCGAGATATCTTTCCATATCGACCTTCAGCTCTTCCCTATCCGATGCTATCTCCTCGAACAGCGATAGAACCCCGTTCAACTGTTCCGAAATATTTATCGCCTTTTTCAAATCGACCTTCAATTTCCCGATTATGAGTTTCACCACCTTCTCATCCATCCACCTTATGAAGAGGTTCACGAGATCTTCGAAATCTTCATTCGCGATCCTCAGAATCGCATCCTTCGTTTCCCGATCCAGCTTCGATTCCATCACTTTTTGCCTGAATTCATCCACGACTTCCTTGGAATTCTTCTCCCTTATCCTCGCAACGATGATGTTATCCTTCAACTCAACGGTTTGAACCTTGGACAAAAATTCCTTGAGATCGTTGTGGAAGATGAGCAGATTGTGCCAACGTTCCACGGGTAGAATAACTCTTCTGTGGACGAGGTTGAAGATCTTCGAATGATCACCATCTTCTTCTTCCAGCTTTCTTGGGTCGTTGGAGACCAGCTCTTTCACCTTTCTCAAGATGTCCCTTACCTCCACATCCTTCAGATTCTTCGATATTCCCTTTTTGTAATCACTCAAGCTCTGTTCCATGAGGAAGATATCCTCGTCCAATTCTCCCAACAGATTTTCAAATTTTTCCTTGATCTTCCCGTCTTCGATCTTCTTCACCAGCCTTGGACCGTATTTTTCTAAGAAACTCAGAGATTTTTTCAGATCCCTTCCAAAATTCTCGGTGAAATTTCTTCTGTTCAGAAGGGCGGAATCATCGTAATACATGATGTTCAGCAAATCCTCCACAAAATTTTCCATATCGATCTCATCGAGCTCATCCTTGGATCGAATCCTTCGAAGAAGTTTTTCAAGATTCGAAGGTATTGGATCCAGCGATTCGAGTTTTTCGATCAACCCCTCGAATTCCTCCTTTGGGATATCACGGGCGTAATCTGCTTTTTCCCTCCCGATTCTTATTTCAAGTGTTCCCCTTCTCGGTGGATCATCGAATATCCTGAGATTCAGAGCCTTTCTTTCCTTCACCTTCAAGAAGGCTATATTCATGAACTCACTCAGGCTCAACCCTTCAAAATGTTCCGTCGATCCTCCCCTGTGTATGAAAACCCTCAATATTCTCTCCTTCTTAAAATTCTCACTCGTCCATCTTGGAGGCCAACTTTCAACTTCCCCCGGGAGTTTGAAGGAAGTGTCAACCATCCATGCGAACGGCATCAACATTATGATCGCTCCGAAGGTTATGAGCAGATACAGAATCAGCTCCACGATCACTCCTCCATCACGCCTCATACTGCACCTTCTCCTTTCCTATCCTCAGTTGAAACACCGTTAGAACGAGTATTATCAGGAAAAGCATATACGCCGCCGCACAGGCTTCACCCATTCTCTGCTCCTCGTAGAATTTTCTGAAGATGTAGTAAACCATCGTCAAACCGCTGAGATTGTATGGTCCTGGATATCCTTCATACAGAACGTAAACCATCGTGAAAACTTTGAAGGAACCTATCATAGATACCACCAGTATGAAGAAGGTCGTTGGTGAGAGGAGGGGCCAGGTTATGTGGATGAATTTTTGAAAGGTCGTTGCCCCATCCACCTCGGCTGCTTCGTAATAGAACTTGTCTATGTTCTGAAGCCCCGCAAGAAATATGACCGCGTTGTATCCAAGGTTCTTCCATATCGCAACTATGGCTATCGTCGGTATCGTCCACCTCTCATCCTTCAGCCAGGCTATCTTACCCAACTTGAACCATGAGAGGACGTAGTTCAGCAATCCATAATCGTCGTTGAATATCCACTGCCAGACGAGTGATATGGCAACTATGGATGTCACGAAAGGTATGAAGTAGGAGGTCCTGTAGAAAGCCTTCAACCTCGTTATCCTGTTCAAAAGAAGTGCGACACCGAGTGAGAGTGCTATCCCTATCGGCGTGGATAGGATGACGTAGTAGGTCGTGTTGTATATCGCCTTTATGAATTCCGATCCTTCCTTGGCTATGTTCAGGTAGGATATTATATCCTTACCGTAAGGAAGCAGGAAATTCCTCAAAACGATGTATGACACGATCAGTATCATCGTTGAACTGAAGAACTTGTCGAAGATGAGTTTGGAGTAACCATACTTTTTTAAAGAATACAGAATCACCACGAAGATGACAATCCAGAGTATCTGGAATAGAATTGCTGAAAGATGGTTCGTCAGAAATCCCAGAAGCAATATCGATCCGAGAAACACGGATACTCTCAAGGCTTTCCTTCTTTCGATGAAAAGTGTATGGAACAAAACAAGGATCACCACGGATATGGAAAGATACATCAAGGTGTGGGAAATTGATGTCAAGAACGAAAAGTTGGGATGCACCCTCATCTCAAAGAGTTTCATATAGTTCTTCAATCCTATGAAATATGGATTCTTCTGATGGGCGAAATCCCATCTGAAAAAGCTCAAGACGAACGAGAAGACGAGGGGCCAAAAGAGAAATATACCCAGAACTATGAAGGAAGGAAGAAGGAAAAGATACGCCTTCAAAGTCTCCCTCAGGTATCTACGACTTCTTCGAACCATCATCAGCCACCTTTTTCAAATGTGAAGGTGTGAAAGCCTTGGGAATGAGCTCGGAAACTTTCCTTCTCTCTATTTTACTCCCATCCCTTGAAACCATTATCACCTCGAAATCCCCGAATTCTATCATGACCTGTCTGCACATTCCACAGGGTGCGGCAGGTTCATCGAGATCCGTCACCACCGCGAGTTTCTCAAATTTCCTTTCTCCCTCGGATACCGCTTTGAATATGGCGACCCTCTCCGCACATACGGACAACCCATACGATGCGTTTTCAACGTTACATCCACCGTATATCTTTCCACTCTTTGCGAGAAGAGCTGCACCAACCTTGAATTTTGAGTACGGTGCATACGCTCTTTCCTTCATCTCCATAGCCTTCTTTATCAGTTCGACTTCAATATCCCCCCGCCTTTTCATAATCTCTCTCCTCCCTTATTGAAACCTCTATCTTGTCTATCCTGTTTCTACTCGCGGCGAGTATCTTGAAATGGAATTTCCCGACATCCATCTCCTCACCAACCTTTGGAACCCTTTCGAACAGTTCGAGAAGGTATCCACCTATGGTTTCAAATTCGGTCTTTGGAAATTTCACACCTATTTCCCTCTCGAGATCTGCGATTGGAACCTTCGCATCTATGACGTACAGATTCTCACCGAGTTTCCTTATGCCACTTATCTCATCCGTATCATACTCATCCATTATCTCCCCAACTATGTATTCGAGTATGTCCTCCAGAGTCACAATTCCCGATGTTCCACCGAACTCATCCACCACGATAGCCATGTGTACCTTTCGTTTCTTGAAATCCTTCAAGAGCGAACTTATCTTCATCGTCTCAGGAACGAAGAAGACGTCCCTCATGATCTCCCTGACCTTAGCCTTGTCGAGATCCTTGAAATTCATGTTGTCTATGACCGACAGAACATCCTTTGCATAGCATATTCCAACTATGTTGTCCACCGTTTCATGATAGACGGGTATCCTCGAAAACTGCTCATCTTTTATCAACTCTATCAGATCGAGCAGGTTCTTATCGTCTTCTATGCACACCATGTCAACCCTTGGGACCATTATTTCTCTCACATCGGTGTTCTTCATGTCGAGTATTCTGGATAGGAACTCTCCCTCTTCCTTCTCCAATATTCCCTCTTTTTTCCCTATTTCGACGACGAAGACGAGTTCATCCTCGGTTATGAATGGAGCTTCACTCATCTTTACACCGCCGAGTGCCTTCACCATGATGTTGCTTATTCCCATCAGAATCCACAGGATCGGTTTCAAGACCGTTGCCATCACATCGACGAGTTTGGTGGATCTTTCAAACACCTTCTCCGCATTCTCCTTGGCGTATATTTTCGGTGTTATTTCCCCGAATATCAGTATCAGGAAGGTCATAACCCCAGTTGCAGTCGCAACTGCCACACCCTTCGACTCCCTCGGTAGAATATCCATGACGAGAACGGTCGATATGGAAGACGCGAGTATGTTGACGAGGTTGTTGCAGATGAGGATGGTTGTCAACAACCTGTTGGGTCTGTGAAGAGCTTCTTTGGCTATCTCCTTTTTATCCTTGCTCTTCGATTTTTCGAGCATCTCCTTCAATTTCAACTTTCCCATGCTTGTCAAGGCAGTTTCCGAACCGGAGAAGAAGGCGGAAAGGTAAATCAAAAAGATGAGAAGGAGGATTTCGAAGATAATCCTCAACGAACTACTCAGAGGTTCTTCCACTTAATCTTCCACCTCGCTCTTCGACATGATCAATAATGGTATCTCTCACCCCTGATGATCTTAAAAGCTCTATAGATCTGCTCCAGAATCAAAAAGGTGGCTATTTCGTGGGTAAAGGTCATCTTAGATAGGGACAGAACGAAATTCGATCTTTTCAGTATTTCCCCTCCAAGTCCGTGGACACCACCTACGATGAAAACCAAATTCTTCCCCTCGTTCATGATCTTCGACAACAATTCAGAGAAACTTTCCGAATCCATCATCCTTCCCTTCCTATCCAAGGAGATGATGAAGTCATCATCACGCAAATATTTTATCAATCTTTCCGCTTCTTTGCAAAGAATGCGTTCCACGGGTAGATTCCGATTCTCAGCTTTCAAATACCTTATCTCAACTTTCACATATCTTTCCAACCATTTCACGTATCTCTCGCAACACGCTTTTATATCACCATTCTTCAGGCCACCCACGATCAATACCCTTATCCTCACCTTCCACACACTACCTTTCCAGATTTTACAACATATCTCACCCTGTTCTGAGCGGTGAAATATGGTAAAGCACGGTAATCGGGTATATCCATGAGAACGAGATCGGCTTTCTTACCCTCCTCGATCGTTCCTATCTCATCGCTCAACCCTAAAACAAAGGCTGAATTTATCGTCATGGAAGCCACGAACTCTTCCATTTTCATCTTCAATTTCATAACGCTGAGAAATGCCAGGATACTTGGATCGAAGATCATCGATGAACCTGGGTTGAGATCCGAAGCGATCGCGACAATACCACCTTCATCCAGTATCCTTCTCGCAGGTGCGAAGGATTTACCGAGGAAGAAGCTTGTTCCGGGAAGAAGAACCGCGACCGTATCACTTTTCGCGAGTGGTTTGATCGATTCATCATCCATCATTATGAGATGGTCAACCGATACCGCCTGCAGTTTTACTCCTAAGTTCACCGCTCCAACATTTTCGATCTCATCCGCGTGCATCCTTATCTTGTATCCCATCTCCTTCGCCTTTTTCAGAAAATCCTCGGATTCCTCAGGTTCGAACACCCCTTTTTCACAGAATATATCGACGAATTCCGTGTAATCTTTCACCTCAGGTAAGAGTTCCTCCTCGAGATATTTCAGATAATCTTTCGAAGAACTGAATTCAGGTGGAACCGCATGGGCTCCGAGGAAGGTTGGAACGATATCGATCGGATGACGTTGAGATAACTTCTTCAGAACTCTGAGCTGTTTCAACTCGGCTTTTCTTTCCAATCCGTATCCAGATTTT
>QNAU01000081.1 GCA_003641545.1 Thermotoga sp. | reverse complement strand
ATGAAAACGCGAAGAGGCTCAGTGAGGTTGAGAAAAAACTCTCGGAAATATCCTTGGAAGATATATTCAACAGGATAGAGAAAACGAAGATAGAGATGACCGCTCAGCTCGAAAAGATGGAATCGAGTTTGGAATTGGTCAAGGGTTATAACACCTTCGTCGATGCGGTGAAGGGTAGTTTGAAAGTTCAGGAGGAAAAGTTAGAGAACCTTAGGATCAGGGTGATGAACAGCGAAAAGAACGTATCATCCCTGACAGGTGAGTTGAACAGGTTGTCGGATGAGATATCGAGGATCTCAGATAGAATCGGCCCGATTGAAAGAAGGGTGGAGAAAGTGGCGAAAAGTCTCGAAGATCAAAGGAAACTCGCCGAAGGAATTTCAGAACTTCGAAGCAGGTTGGAGGATATGGACTTGAAGATTCAGGAGGCGCTCACCGCTTCGAAAGGTGCGGTTGCTAAGGTGCGGGATATATCCGAATTCTCCGTGAAGTTGAAAAACTTTGAGGAAGATTATTCAAAGATAAAGAAGATCGTGATATCAACCAACGAATCTTTGGTGGCAGTTGCAAGTGATGTGAAAGATCTGAAGGAGAAAAGTGATGCGATGAAAAATGAAGTTGAAAATTTGAAAAGTGAGATCAACACCCTGAGAAATACCGTGTGGTATGCAGTCGGTGCGGGAATAATCGGTGCGAGCCTTGGATTGCTTGCACTCATAATGCTGTGGCAAAAAGGTGGGATCTGATTCGTTGTTCAGCAAGGTAATCCTTGGAGTAGTCCTCATCTTCCTGGGAATATGGCTCAGCTTCTATGAACTCATTCCAGGTGGGTTCAAGTGGATATGGGGAGCTGCTTTTCTGAGTTTCGGTATATCCGAAGCGATCGTAGGATACATCATGAAGAGTAGCATCAGAATATGGGGTGGATCGGTCGCAGCATCGATGGGTTACTTCGTCATGATGAACTACATCCTCGGTTTGAAGCCATGGCCCGCTTTTCTTGTTGGTTTTGGGGTTGCCTTCATATTGCAGGGACTCATGAGAAACAACGGGAAGGAACTCTCCTCCGGGATACTCTTCACCGGAATAGGAATAGTCTTCGTCTTCTGTAAAATATTTGGATGGTGGCTGATGAAATTCCTTTGGCCCACCTTCATACTGAGTCCTGGAATAGGCCTTTTGATACAGAGAATATACTCCGGTAGAGAATACAAGCAATCCCTCTTTTACCTTCTTTCGATATCCGGTTTACTCTACATAGTTGTGCTGGGAACGGAATACCCGATAATGTGGGGAATTGGGTTGATATTTCTGGGAATATACGTCTTGATCAGGCAGAAAAAAGTGACACCGTGAATTGTGACATCAAGGTTTACCCAGCGCCGCAGCAGCTATTATGTCCATGACCTTTTCCGGTGTTATCTCGTCCTTCATGTAATCACCTATCTTTTCCCCCTTCTCGAGAAGCACCAACCTATCCGCAACCTCATAGACGTGATATATGTTGTGCGTTATGAAAACAACCGCTATTCCCTTCTTCTTCGCCTCTAAAATGTGATTCAGAATCATTCTCGTTTCCCCAACTGATAGCGCCGCTGTCGGCTCATCGAGTATCAGAAGTGATGCACCGAAATATATCGCCCTCGCGATCGCAACCGCCTGCCTTTCACCTCCTGAGAGAAAAGCCACTGTTTCATCGGCTGATCTGAGAGTTATTCCAACTTCCTTCTTCAAAAATTCCAACGTTATTTTTTTCATCTCTCTTACTTTCAAAAATCCAAGTGAGGTTCTCAACTCACGTCCAAGGAAGAAATTCCTCCATATGGGCATCAAATTCACGAGGGCGAGATCCTGATAAACCGTCTCTATACCAGCTGCTCTCGCATCCCAAGGTGATCTGAAGTTCACTCTCTCACCCTTGAAGTATATTTCCCCCTCATCCGGTTGGTGATAACCAACCAGAATCTTTATCAGCGTTGATTTTCCGGCACCGTTGTCACCGAGCAGTCCAACTATTTCACTTTCTCCAACGCGAAAATCGACACCCTTCAAAGCTTGAACCTTTCCAAAGCTCTTTTTGATCCCCTTCATGAGGACGAGGTCTTTCATCCTGCCACCCTCTTTCTTATCCACGAATTTATTATGGCAGCAATGACCAATATGACACCTACGAAGGCTCTGTACCAGTAAGCTGGGGCACCTATCAAAACCAAACCACTCTGAACCATCCCTATCATGAACGCACCTATGAACGTCCCAAGGATGCTTCCATATCCTCCGCTCAAAAGTGTTCCGCCTATGACCGCGGATGCTATCGCCTCCAACTCCATTCCCTGCCCAAAGGTTGGATCGACAACTTTGAACCTCGCGAAGGTGGTTATACCTGAAATACCTGCTAAGAGCGAACTCACGATGAAGTTGGTCATCTTAACGGATTTTACGGGTATTCCAAGCGCTATGGATGCCCCAAGGTTACCACCGGTCGCGAAGCACCAGTTTCCAAATCTCGTTCTTTCGAGGATTATTCCAAAGAGTATGGCGAACAGCATGAACCATACCGTCGAGAATCTTATTTCACCAACTATCAAACCACCGAACAGATTCAAAAATCCAACCTTCTTTTCAAGCATTATCGAGAATCCCCCGGTTACAGCCAAGATTATACCTCTCCAAAACATCATCGTTCCGAGTGTTGTTATGAATGAAGGAATTCCCGTGAATATCGTTATGACACCGTTCATGATTCCTATGCCTATAGCCACAAGGAGGGACAGTGAAACTGCCAAGATTGGGTTCATGTTCGAATTTATGGAGATGGCGCTGATCATTGGAACGATTGCAAAGACTGATCCAACGGACAAATCAAATTCTCCGGATATCATCAAAAGAGTTATACCGACAGCCATTATACCGAGCTCAGAAGCCATCGTGAGGGTTGACATCAGATTCTCAACTGTCAGGAAATTTCTGTTCATGATCGAGAAGAAGATCAAAAAAACCACGGTTCCAATTATCGCTCCAAGTTCCTTTATCATGAAAAAACGCTTCTTTTTCATTCACATCCCCCTCTTCTGCTATTCTTAATTTTAAAAAAACGGGAGGGAATCGTCCCCCCCGCTATTTTAACCTATTGGGAATTTCTTCATCTGTATCCTTCTTTGACCGTTCTCTCGACTATGTCCACGTTGCTCTTGTCAACTATCGAAGGACCCGTCAGGACATTCTCATGAGGTATCAATCCGTATTTCTTGTAGAGATACAGGAACACGACCGGCAGGTATCCCTGCAGATACTGTTGTTGGTCGATGGTGAACATGACGACTCCTTCTCTGATAGCCTTGGTTATCGTCGGTGTAAGATCTATCGCACCTATCTTAACCTTCCCAACGAGCCCTTCTTCCTTCACGAGCTGAATCGCTGGATGAGCTCCAAGTGGTCCAAGTGTGAATATGGCATCGGTATCAGGATGTTTCTTCAAGTAGCTCTTGAGCAGTGTCAAAGCTTTCGTTGGATCCGTGGTTATATCGAGCTTCTCAACCGGTATCCCCTTCTTACTGAGCACATCCATTATTCCCTTAGCCCTCATTTCGAGACCAACGTGTCCAGGTTCATGAATACCTATGACCGCTCTCTTCGGAGTGAATTCTTTCAGCATCCTTCTCGCAGCATACACACCCGCGAGATACTCATCCATTCCAACGTAAACGAGATACGGAATTCTTTCATCGAGAGGCCTCGTGTCCGGAACATTTATCGCCACGATCGGTATTCCCTTCTTCATGGCTCTCGCGAGCGGTTCATCGAGAGCAACGGGATTGGTCATGGTGACTATGAGCCCATCCGGATTCGCATTTATGGCTCTGTTCACAAGATCGATGAATTCCTTCAGGGAGTATTTTTCGGGTCCGAGATAGATTGCCTTCACACCATATTTCTCAGCGGCATCCTTCATACCTTTCATCACGACACCCCAGAATGGATCTGCAGGCCCCCCGTGGGAAACAAGGTAGAATGTGAATTCACCTAAGACAACGAGTGACAGCAGGAGAACCAACACAACGAGTAAGATCTTCCTCATCCTCTCCCTCCTCTCTCAAATTGTTGGGAATTTCCCCACTTTTGATTTATTATAACTCCGGTTTAAGGATGGTTCAATATCTTTACAATTCAGCTGTAAATAAAAATTCAATCCTCATACTCCGAAAGGTAGGATGCATACACCGACCTTTTGAAAAGGTAGAATATCGATGAAGTTATGCAGAGATTCAAAACCGATGTTGAAGCGAATATTCCCCATTTTGGTGAGGCTGAACCGAGATTTCCAACGAATGAGAATATCTTCACACCCATGGTGTATTTTGAATCATCGTTCAAAAAAATCAGGGGGACGGTAAATCCATTCCACGCGTTCAGGAAAGCGACCATCATGGAGACCGTTATGACCGGTAATGAAATCGGAAGAAGTATCCTGAGAATATAGTTGAACCTCCCTATCCCTTCGATACTCGCCATATCATCGAAACTCGTCGGAACTGTATCGAGAAAACCCTTCATCGTGTAAACTGAAAAAGTTATCGAGTGTGTCAGATAAACGAGTATCAACGGAATGTAAGTGTTCACCATGTGAAAGGTGTTGAAAAGAAAGAACAGGGGAATCAACGTGTGCACACCACCTATCATCCCATTCAAACTCATCAGAACCATCATTCTGTCCCGTCCCCGAGTTTTATACCTCGAGAACAGGTAGGCAGTTGGAAAGCAGATGAGTGGTATGAACAATGCGACGATGGATGAAACCAGCAAGGTGTTCAGGATGTAGTTCTGGATCTTTTCGATCTTGAACATGAACACGTAATTCTCGAAGGTTGGATATTTCGGTATGATAGAGTTGAAAAACAGAGCGTTCACCTTGGAAAAACTCAACCAGAGTAAAGCCCATATTGGAATTGTGGTGGATACGATCAGCATGAAGGAAGAAATCGGAGGAATCAGGACATGTATTTTTGGAGAAATTCTGGGTATTCTCAATTTCACTTCATCGGACCTGGATGATCTCAACATAACATAACCCATCAGTGCCATCATGGTTGCAGTGTTGAACCCCCTGAGAAAACCATATTTTATCATCAAAAAGAGAGTGAAAATCAGATCGATGATGAGCACCACCGGGTAAAGTTTTTTCCTCCGGATCGATGATAAATAAAGTGCGGTGAAGAAAGGACCGAATTTCCCTCCAAACAGAAGGTGGAATATGGCTACCACAAATGGAATCGCTCTGTTTTCAGCTCTTTTCAGGGAAAGCCACATCACCACGACCAACATAACGATTACCACCATCAAGATCGAACACGCGGATATTTTCCCAGAATCCTCGAAGGAATCGAACATTCGATACACGAATATTCCCAAGGTTGTTGTGGAACCCACGATTTCTTTCTCGGTGAAACCACTCAAGATTGGAGGCCCACCCGAGGTCGTCATGAATATCACGTTGAATTCTCTCAGGGATTTTATGAAATCTATGATGAACATCAGCAAGATGTTGTCCTTCATCAACGGAAGAACGAGATATCTGAAGATCACCCAATCGTTCGCACCATCCATCTTCATGGCTTCCAGGATCGAAACCCTGATGTTCCTTACACTTGAGAGAAAGATGAGAACCGTCATGGGTAAAGATAACCATGTTCCTATTAGAACGGTCGCGACGAACGAGCGAATGGGATCGGTCAAAAGGTTCACCTTAAACCCGATCAGATGTAATACGGATTCACCTCCCTCACCATGGATGATCGCCCTCCATATCGGCACACTTATGTACATCGGTATTCCCCATGGTATCAAGATGAAGGTGTAGAGTGCTCTGCATAATTTCTCATCTTTCATCATGGTGAAGGTGAGAGAGAGTGAGAGAAGGATCGTAAGTGTCGCATGTAGAACAGCCCATGCAAATGTGATTCTGAAGCTGAACATGAAACCTT
>QNAU01000080.1 GCA_003641545.1 Thermotoga sp. | reverse complement strand
GTGACCATTATATCCAAAACATCCTTCACATCCTTCAACTCCACTATAATTGGCTCAAAGTATCTTCCCCTCAATTTTCCTTTCTTTCTCTCGAGTTTCACGATGGGTCTTTTCAAAAAGGCTCTTTCTTTTGCGAGATCCAGCTTTTCAACCTTCTTGACCGTCACAGTGGACTTCGATTTTCCACCTTTGAACAGGTTGCCACCGTAATAGTAGAAGAAAACGAACGCCCACAGACCCACCGCAATCACGAGAAGAACTATAACCCTTCCGGATACCTTGCCCTCCTTCACCATCTCATCCACCCTCTTTCGTCTTTCCCAAGGAGGTGGAAAGCAGTTTTATCTTACCATCCACCGCTATGATGATCCTCGGCTTTCCAAAGGTTATCGGTATCTCCTGCATGTTGTAAACCTTCATCTCGGTTAGCGTTAGGTTAGTGTTGTTCGAGATCATATCAAGAATTTCCTTGAATTCCCTCTCACCGACGAAACCTTTGAAAGAATAGGAATCACCTTGCTTCTTATAAGCTAAACCGAATCTCGAGAATGTATTTTCAAGCTTATCACGATCGATGGCAGAACTTTTCACCATCTTGTCGTAACTTCTCAATCTGTTCAGAGCTTTCTTGTAAACATCCGTCACCTCTTTGAGGGCTGAAAGTTCATTCTTCAGCACGGAAAGATTCTTCAGATTCCTGTATGTTGGTAGAACATCGAGGAAGACGACCAAAACGATCGTCACAGCCAGAACGATAAATATAGCCCATCCCCTTCTGATGCTCATTTTCCCGCCTCCTTGGTGGTGGACACCCTCGCCACGTTCAGAAAGGTTCTATATTTCCCGTACTGGCGTGGTGATTTTTCAGATTGGGAAAAATCCACGGAAAGGTTCGATCTCTTCGCGACCTGAAGGAATGCCTGCTGAGAGATCGGAACGGGTAGATTGGTCACCTCGAAGTAGGATACCGTGTAGGTTCCACCACCGACCTGCAATTCCTTCAGAAACAGCTTCTCGTTCCTCGATTGACCCACCCAGAAATCGTCGAGCAGTTGTAGGAACTCGGAGAAATTCGACTTGTCTTTTATATCATTTTCAATCTGCTTTATCTCTTTCATGTATCTCTGTAATTTCAACCTTAGGAACTTTGTTTTTGTATCAACAAGGTTTATCGAATCCTCTATGTTCACGAGATCGAGTTTGTTGAAGCTGAGAACATCGGAATATTCGAATTTCAGATCCTCGAATTTGTATCGCACGTAAAGATCCAGCGAGAATTTGAAACTCACAACGGGAAGAAGAAGAATCAGAAAAAGAAAGATAACGGTTGTGATCTTAAGTTTTTGCCTTTTCCTTTGATATAAAGATACCCTCACCAACCTCCATCACCCCTCTGTATGCCAGTCCAAGAGCCCCGATTGGGGCAGAGAAAACTGGCACATCGTTTCTGAGTGGTAGAACCCTGACGGGTATTCCACCGAGTATCCCCGTATTTTCTATGTATTTTGCGAACTCGTTCGACATTCTGAGATTCACCGAGAAGAGATACAAAGTCGCTTTGCCTATGTCCATCTTTCTTGAAGATGCGAATGATCTTATCAGTTTTTCTATCTCCAATCCGGTGTTCCTGTAATGTGCATCCAGAATCTCGGACACGTCCTTTCCGAATGAACCTATCTCCGAGCCTTCAGCCAGAATCTTCAGCGCATTTTCAACGCTAACCCCATAATTATCCGACAGCATGTATGCAAGCTCCATGAGAGAAATCGGACTTACTTCCATCCACGCTATCTTCCCTTCCTGTATGATGGCTATCGTCGTTCCTTCGAAGGATTCTATCGCGACGAAATCGAGCGTGGAAAATCTATTTTTATCACACAGATGAAGATACTTCAGAAAATCCACATCCACCACATCGGGTTCATCGAATCCCGCACTTCTGAGCATGGAAACGATCCTATTCACCGTTTGAACCTTCGTTATGAAGATGCCGAGATCCTTCATCACACCGCTAACACCTATGTCGACGAAATCCAGGATGATGTCCTCTATCGGAACATTCAACTCCTTGTTTATTTGTATCTTAGCTGCGTTCTTCATCTGTTCCTCGTTCATCTTCGGTAGGGTCATCCTCCAGAACAACAACTCATCCATCGGGAAGTTCACCACCAGGATATCCTCGATGTCGTATTTCGCCTCTTTTTTAATCTCCTTCAAGAACTGCAATATTTGTTCGTGCCGTTCACCTTCATCCGCGGTGTATTTTGCGAACTTGATACCACTGTTCAGTATCTTCAGTCTCTTCCCCTTCTTTCTCAATTTAACGTGTGAAACGTAGAAACTGGTTATCTCGATACCCAAACTGTCCCTGTAGAATACCTGCAAGATCACGCCCCCTCACTTTAACCTGTAAAGATTGACCTTTCCCACGACGGGCGTCAGCGTTATCTTCCACCTTCCATCCTCTCCATCCAGAACGAATGAACCGACCCTTTCGGGGAATCCGTCCTTCGTAATGTAATACCTTCCACCGTTGGTCCAGTTTTCAATTCTCAGAAAATTCAATTCATTCGTTCGAAGATCACCCATCTCGTTGAATCTGTACTCATTCTGGAAAACTATGAATCTCGATTTTTCACCGGTTGCGATGGGAGATCTTCTGAATGCGTTCACATCCATGAAAACCGATATCGTTTCAAGTTCTTCGGCGAAGAAGTTGTATGTCTCGAGCAATAGGACAACCGGCAAAGTGAGTAAAAAAATTATCACCACGGAAATCAACAGTTCAGTTAAACTGAACCCTATTTCCCATTCCCCCCATCATCTTCCGATGCTCTGTTGCATCGTGAAGATGGTTTGATACATCGTCAGAGCCAAGAAGGCGATGAATCCACCGACGAGTGCGATCATCATCGGTTCGACCATGGACACGAGTTTCTTCACCTTGTTTCTGACTTCCTCGTCGTAGAACTCCGACACCTTCTCAAGTATTTCCGGAAGTTTACCAGTCTCCTCACCCGTTCCAACCATCTCGGCGACTATCTTCGGTAGAACACCAACCGTTAAAAGTGCTTCTTTCAGCGATACTCCTTTCTTAACCATATCGACCATCTCAGGTGCTGCATCCTCTATCCTGTGGTTCTCCGAGGATCTGGCTGCGAGCTCTATCGCATCGGTTATGGCGACACCGCTTTCGAGAAGAACACCGAGGGTTCTCGTGAATCTCTCAACCGCGAGACCGTATCTTATGCTTCTGACAATCGGTATGACGTTTGCCATGATCGATTTGACCCTGACACCGATTTTCGTCTTGAAGAATACATACAATCCGACGGCGATCGAAATGCCAGCCACCAACACCCAGCTCCAGTTGTCCGACAGGAACCTGTTGACCTTTATCAATGTGTTTATGACGGGATTCGTCGGCAAGGTTCCAAAGGCGCTTATCAATCTTGGAAGTATGAAGAAACTTATCACGAACACGATGATTATCGCGAATATGAGAACGAATATTGGATACGTCATCGCAGATTTTACCTCGTCCCTCAGACGTTTCATATCCTCGTAGAATGTCGCGATCCTTTCGAGTGCTATGTCGAGGACACCACCTTTTTCTCCGGATTCCACGAGGTTGATGAATATCTCGTCGAAAACCTTTTCATTTCTCATAGCTTCCGCAAGACTCAAACCGGTTTCGAGTGATACGATGATGTTGCTCAAAACCCTCCTGAACCTCTTGGAAAAACTCTCTTGTTTCGAGAGAATTTCGAGGGCATTCCTTATCCTTACACCAGCGGAGATCATGACGGATAACTGTCTTGAGAATGTGACGATGTCTTCAAGTTTTACTGCGAATATTGGTCCGAATCCCCTTCTCTTTACTTCTTTTATGTCGAGTATCACGAAGCCCTTGTTCGTCAGGGTGTTTATCACCGTCATCTCGCTCACTGCTTCCATGGAACCCCTGATCTTCTTTCCATCAGGGGACATGACTTGATAAGAATAAATGGGCACTCGTTATCTCCCCCTGAATCAAGCTCCATACTTCTTGAGCCTCTGTGCATTCGCAAGCATCAAACTCATGGAGTCTATCGAATAGAACGTCCCAAGAACACCCCTGGAACATTCATACTCATCGAATTTCGTGGAACAACCATGTCTCGTGAACTTGGATCTCAACATGTACGGAACGGGATGCCAGCTGTGAGATTTCATGGAACAGGGCGTCGAATGATCACCTGTTATGACCAAAACATCCGGATCGAGTTTCAATATCTCCGGAATGATTTTATCCGTTTCCTCTATCACCTTCACCTTCATCTCGAAGTTTCCATCTTCTCCGTAAGAATCGGTCTTCTTCACATGGAAATAGAAGAAATCGTAGTCATTGTAAATATTCTTCAAAGTTTCGACCTCTTCCTCGACAGTCTGACCGGTCTCTATGACATCCATACCCACGAGTTTCGCCAATCCTTTGTACATTGGATACGTCGCTATCGCTGCCGATCTTATCCCGAAAACCTCGGGGAATTTTGGTAGTTCCGGATACTTTGAAAAACCTCTCAAGAGTGCGAAATTCATCTTCGGTTCATCCTTCAGCAGTTCTTTCAACCTTCTCAGAAATTCGTTGACGATTCTTGCGGTTTTTTCAGCCTCTTCAACCAGCGGTTTAGACCAAACTATCGGAAGTCCATTCTTCTCGGGATCTGCATCGGTCAACCTGTCGTCCAAACCATCTCCGGTGAATTTGACGACGAATCTGTGTTCCTTTCCGGGAAATACCTTAACTTTGACACCTTCTATTTCCTTTATTTTATCATTTATCTTCTCACAAATCTTCGCATTCTCCTCGGTCGGAGGTCTTCCCGCTCTTCTATCGACCACGATATCTCCATCTATCGTCGCGAAATTTCCCCTCGCGACGAGATCCCTGTCCTCCACATCGACACCAACACCGAGCGCCTCCAGAATTCCCCTCCCGATGACATACTTTATGGGATCGTATCCGAACAAAGAAAGATGTGCGGGACCACTTCCGGGGGTTATACCTGGAAGTACCGGTATGATCTGTCCAAGGGCACTCTCTTTGGCTAAGGAATCCAAATTCGGTTTTTTCGCGGTTTGCAGGGGGGTTTTTCCATCCTTCGGAAGATCACCGAGCCCATCCATGATGAGAAGAATCATCTTCGTTTCGTTCTTCTCCAGCAGTTTACTCAGAATTTCCTGTCTATCTACACTGTACATCTTGCACAATCACCTCCAGTTTTCATTTGATATCATCGATTTAAAACCATTATACTCAATCTGTGGTATTTGTTCAACGTTTTCAAGCGAGGACACAACAAAGTGGATGAATGTGGAAAGTGAATGAGGGCATCAAAGAGTGGATGGAGTTGCTCATGATACGAACCTCACAATTGAATCATACAAAGGAATAGGGATTCAGGGATTCGCTATAACATTTCCTTTTTGAAAATTTCGTTTATCTGTGTTCTGAGCCTTGGAATATCCTCCTTCACCGTTCTCCAGATGATCCCATAATTTACTCCAAAATATTCGTGGATAAGTTTATTTCTCATACCTGCTATTTCCTTCCAAGGAACGTTGGGATATTTCTCTTTAAAATCCTGTGGTAGATTCCTTACAGCTTCCCCTATAATCTCAAGACTCCTCGTGAAAGCGCGTATCATTATAGGATCTTTCATAAAATTATCATATTCAAGTCCCTTAGAATTTTCGATTAGAAAATCACACTCTTGAAGAATATGCTCAAGATATGGTTTCGCTTTCTTCATCTTATAACCTCAATTTCCTTTATGTAGGGTCTTATAAAAGGACTTATGCTTTCCTCAGTCAAAAGATCCACTTTCACACCCAGAAGTTCAGTTAGTTCTTCTTCGATTCTTACGAGTTCAATTAAAGTTGGCACTTCATAAAATTCCACGATCAAATCTATATCACTCGTCTCTGTCTGTTTCCTCTCAACGTAGGAACCAAATATCTTCAGG
>QNAU01000079.1 GCA_003641545.1 Thermotoga sp. | reverse complement strand
TCGGTCCTGTCAGAAGTTTCTTGGGTTTTCCAACCGGTTTTCCGCTCCTTTTGGAGAGCGTCAACCTGAAGAGACCTGTAGTTTCGACTTTTCTCGTTGGATATCCAGTCGCAACGAGGATCTCCAATGTGTTCCTTCCATCCTCAAGCACCACGGCATCCCTCGTGTAAGCCTTCGATTCCCTCAGCCTGAAGAAGTATTTCCAACTGGAATCCGGCGATGGAAGGATGGCGTTCATCGAGACTGCGAGTTGAAAGACCATTTCCTTGTTCTTCGATGTTTCGATGCAGAGGACGTTGTTTATGGTTTCCCCAGCCATTCCCTCGTTATCCTTCCTCCATCTGTATCCTCCATCGTCGGATTCGATCACATCCGGGTTCGCACCTCCAAGGGATGCGAGTATGTACTTCGCCGACCTTCCATCCTCCGTCCTTATGGAATGGTTTGGATCGAAGGATATCTGAGTGGCAGGATATTTGAAGAATTTCAGTTCTTTGAATTTCATCCTTTCGTAATCGAATATACCCCATCCGAATCCGTTGGAAAGCCAATTCGGTCTTGGAAATATCGATGTCAAACCGCATCCGCATCCAAACCATATCTTCTCCTCGTTGAAGGGATCGATCTTCAGATCGTGGACGAGCTTGCACAAACCTTCGCTCGTCTTCTTCAAGTGTTTCCAAATCCATCTTCCTCTATCTTTTCTACCAACGTAGATCCAATCTCCATAGGTTTGAAGAAAGACGATATCTCTTCTCCTGTTCACCCTGATCCCTGTCGCAGGTTTGTCGGTTGGAGATGGTATCCTCTCCCACATCCACCTGTTTCCAACTTTGATCATCATGTAGTATCCGCTCGAAAAGTCGGATACGAACAAGGTTGGGTGTCCATCGAAATTGTCATCGTAATCGAGCTTCATTATGGTCTGCCTCATACCCACAGCGGAATGTGAAAGGATCATCTGTCTTGGAATCGGATGAAATATCAGTTTTTTCTTCTCGAGATCGTATTCCAGCACCATCTTCTGCGCTCTGACACCCTGCCTTCTCTTGTTCTTCAACCCCATGAATATAGTTTTATTCACCAACACGATCGAGGAGATCATGTAATCTGGATCGTCGGTATCCACACCCCTGAATCCAACTTTTATCCTCTTCCAACTGAGTCCATCATCCTTGCTGAACCACAATCCTCTCGTCGTTCCAGCGTATATCACCCCACTTTCCTCATCCTCCACCATCTCTATGAATCCAACATCCCTCAGGCCGATTTTTGAACCGTTCCCACGCAATATCAATCTCCACGTTCTTCCCCTGTCCGCGCTCCTGAAGAGACCTCCAGATGTTATCGAAGCAAAATAAGTTCCCCTGGATGAGATGAAAGCCATTTGTCTGTCTCCACCCCAGTATCCAATGGACTCCCAACTCTCCATCGAAAAAACATGCAAAAACAGGAATGTGAACAGAATCGTGAGAATGAACGATCTCATCTTCCGACCTTCCTTTCCGCCTTCACTCTGAATATCTCATCCCTCAATTTTGCGGCATCCTCGAATCTCAATTCGCTCGCAGCTTTGTACATCTCTTCTTCAAGTATGGCTATGTACTCATCTGGATCGAGGCTGTCCTTCAGACTCAATATCGGTTCAAGATCCTTCGGAATTTCGTATTTTACCTTCTCCTCATCCTTGAACGGGGCGAATATATCCTCTTCGAGTGGTTTGATTATGGATTTAGGAGTTATACCATGCTTTTCGTTGTATTCCATCTGAATCCTTCTTCTCCTGTTCGTCTCCTCTATCGCTCTTTTCATGGAATCCGTTATCCTGTCGGCGTACAGTATTACCTTGCCGTTCACATTCCTCGCAGCTCTTCCCATGGTCTGTATCAGAGTCGTTTCGGACCTCAGGAAACCTTCCGTATCCGCATCGAGTATCGCAACGAGTGAAACTTCCGGAAGATCGAGCCCTTCCCTCAAAAGGTTCACCCCAACCACGACCTCTATTTCACCACTTCTGAGCTTTCTCAGAACCTCAACTCTCTCCACCGATCCAAGATCGGAATGAAGATACAGCGATCTTATTCCCATCTCCCTCAGATAATCTGCAAGTCTCTCAGCCATCCTCTTCGTCAGGGTGGTCACGAGTGCCCTCTCCCCTCTCTCCCTGACCTTTCTTATCTCCTCCATGAGATCGTCCACCTGGTTTTCGGTCGGTTTTACCACCACTTCGGGATCGACCAATCCGGTTGGCCTTATTATCTGTTCAACTATCTGGGATGAGATGCTCCTTTCATAATCTCCAGGGGTCGCTGAGACGAAAATTATTTGATCAACCTTTTTCAAAAATTCTTCGTAGGTCAAAGGTCTGTTGTCGAAGGCGCTCGGGAGTCTGAACCCATAATCCACGAGGTTCTTCTTCCTCGATCTATCACCTCTGTGCATAGCTCTCAGCTGTGGAACGGTTATGTGGGATTCGTCTATGAAGACGAGAAGATCCTCATCGAAGTAATCGAGCAATGTCCATGGAGGATCACCTGGATTTCGCCCGTCGAAGTGTCTCGAATAATTCTCTATTCCCGCACAGTATCCGAGAACGCTCAGCATCTCCAGATCCTGCCTCGTTCTCTGCTCCAACCTCTGCGCTTCAAGTTCCTTTCCCTGTCTTCTCAACTCCCTCAGTCTCTCCTCTAGTTCCTCCTCTATGGACCTTATGGCTCTCTCGAGTTTCTCTTCGGTGGTAATGTACTCTTTCGCGGGATACACGATGATCTTGTCGTATTCTTCGATCACACTTCTGTTCACCGGATCGAAAGCTTTTATGCTCTCTATCTCATCGTCGAAGAATTCTATCCTTATCACGAATTCTTCGTAGGATGGGGATATCTCCAAAACATCACCACGAACTCTGAAGGTTCCGGATTTTCCGAGATCTTCCGACCTTTCATACTGCATCTTCGCGAGTTTTTTCAAAATCTCATCCATCCTGATCCTGTCTCCAACTTTCAAGCGAAGATTTATATTCCTGAAATCGTTTGGATCCCCGGATGCGTATATGCACGATACGCTCGCAACGACTATGACGTCTCTTCTCGTCAGAACGGACTTCAAGGTTGACAACCTCATCCTCGCTATTATCTCGTTTATATCTGCATTCTTCTCTATGTACAGATCCTTCGATGGGATGTAAGCCTCAGGCTGGTAGTAATCGTAATAGCTTATGAAAAACTCCACCTTGTTGTTCGGAAAGAAGTTCTTGAATTCCCTGTAAAGCTGTGCTGCGAGTGTCTTGTTGGGAGACACCACGAGCGTCGGTCTGTTTACCCTCGCAATTATGTTAGCCATGGTGAAGGTCTTCCCCGATCCCGTGACACCGAGCAAGGTTTGGAACCTGTAGCCTTTCAACACGCCATCCACGAGTTTCTCAACCGCGGATGGCTGATCACCCGTGAGTTCCATATCACTCACGAGTTCAAAGTTCACCGTTCACCGCCCTCCTGATGGAACTGGTGAAATCATCTGCTGGAAGTTCCTCCAGAAGATCCACAACCTTTTCATTCTTCCCGAGTATCGCATAACATGCGAGGAGAAGTTTCATCACTTCATCCCAGTTCGTCGAATATTTCTGAACCTTCGTGAAGGAGTAGGATTTTCCCGCTTTCCCTCGAAAGGTTTCACCCCACTCTTCGAGCTTTCTCCAATCCTTGGAGATCCACCCACAGATCATCATACCATACATGGCATCGGTGTTGCTGGAGTTTTGGCTCAGTGATTCGTTGAAATATGACTCCGCCCGGTTAAGATCGTTCATCACGATGTAAACCCATCCAAGACCCTCGTAAGCTTGTGATAGGATCAAGGGATCCTCCGTTTCAGATATTATATTTTCAAAAGTTTTTCTCGCAGATTCCACATCTTCCGAGTTGAGACGATCGTACCCATTCTTCAATTCGTATTTTTTAACCGCGACGCAACCGTTCATCACCACCATCAGCACGATGATCGACAACAAAGGCAAAATGAACCTTCTCATCTGTTCTCACCTACTTTCAAACCACCATCTTCATGTATCGTGTATTCATCAAAGATGGAGATACCGTCCTTGAAAGTTTTCCAGTACACTCCCCCCGATTCACTGGAAAATCCGGTTCCGGGTGATTCCTCAAAACCGTATTCGAAGATGATGAGGAGAGAGGAATCTTCGAATTTGGGTTTCAATATGGCGTAGTGGAATGATTTTATTTCCCTGCTCCAACTCGATTTGTTCCCGTTGGAGTCGGTCGCGATTATGGACAGGAGGAATCTCTCAAAGGCGGGTGTGAAATGAACGAACAATTTGTCATCATTGTAATTGTATGTGCATGTGGAGGAACAGGAAAGGGATACATCCACAGGTGAATCATCCGTGATCTCAAAGATGAAAGTTGTCGGAGAACCTGCAAGGACGTGATCGAATATTCTGATAGGTCTTATCGAAGGTGGCGTGTTGTCGAGATAGGAAGTTCTGAAAGTCCACGTGTCTCCCTCACTTTCTCCTCCCCTTCCATCTTTCGCAATCACCTTCCATTCGTATTCTTTTCCCTCATCCAGATCACCCACATCGTAACTTCTGTTTCCATAATCACTCGCTATGAGTTCCATCTTCCCCTTCTCCCCAAAGTAAAGATCGAAACTCAAAATATCTCCATCCGGATCCTCACATTCCCATGAGAGGACAACATCCCTCGGATTCACCGTGCTTTTATCCGGAGGATAGGGTGAGGAAGGTTTGGAAGGTGGCAAATTCTCCTGAGTCAGTTTCAGATCGAAAATGATGTCTTCTTGAAGGTTCCTGATGTTCTCCACCGAGATGTTCGAACTGCCGAAATAGTAATCACTGCTCGGCATCGTGTCATGCCTGAAATTCCTGTTGTTGCTGGAGCCTGGATAAGGATCACCATCATCCCCACTGTTCTGCTTCATCTCCAGGTCCCATCTTCCATCCGCTTGAACCAAGGCGACCTTGTAATGTTTCGATGGATCCATGCCCGGATACCATTCCTGCGTGTTGCCTCCTTTGTCTTCATCTATGTGATATATCAGAAGGCCATATCCCGGTATGTACTGATCGAATCCATCATGACCTCTGTTCTCCATGAGGAAGTATTCTCTCAACGATGTATTTCCATTCTTGTAAAGCGCGATGATCCTTTTCGAATCCATGACAGGTTCCAAGATGAAATCTGTCTGATTTCCACCAACCTCCACGTCGAACCAACCCATCATGAGTTTCGACCACGCATCCAATCCGGCTGGTCCTCCTCCGAGTGGTTTACCATCCGGTCCGGGAGGACCGTTCCACGCACCATAAGCCATCAGTGACCATTTCCCGAGACCGAAGGATGATGAGTCTATATCGTACAGATCTATCAATCCGAAGACGTGTCCCATCTCATGACAGTAAACCCCTATCGTCATATCATCCTTTTCGAACCAGTATTCCGGTGTCATGGCGTAGTTTTTCACCCTGACACCATCGACAAGTTTTGGGGTTATCGAACTCTCGTGACTCCATATATCGTTCTTATCTCCCGTCAGCTCAGCTCCTTTACCTGCGTGAACAACGATCAGCATATCGACGTAACCATCTCCATCGTTGTCGTACCTCGAAAAGTCCACGGAAGGATCCGCACAATCCACCGCATCTTGCACTAATTTCCAAGCCATCGAAAATCCATAATCATCTCTAACATAGTAATCGTAAGTATTCGGTAGTGTGAACCATCCAGCAACATCTATGACCATATCTATCTCCCCATTCGACATCCATCTGTAGTACTCTCTGACACTGCCAACATTCGTGTTTCCCGGATATTTCACCGACCAATTGAGTCCGAGCGAGTTCGCCAGATCTTCGAAGTAACTTTCATCGACGATGTGAGGTTTATCCGGAAAATCGACGAGTAGCATTATTCCCCTTATCGTTCCCGTGTATGATCTCGAAGGTTTGAGTATCGCCAAGTTCCCAACCTTCTCCACGGCTACCTTGAGATCCGTTTCTTCGATCGGAAGTATGTGAAATTTTCTCAAAAGTTCCACATCGACTTTGT
>QNAU01000078.1 GCA_003641545.1 Thermotoga sp. | reverse complement strand
GGATTTCCTTCGGATCCTCGAACCGTTGAAAAGCGGTGGAAAACTCGGAGGAATTCTGCTTCAATTCCCCTATTCCTTCAAAAGATCATCGGCGAATATCGATTACTTAGGTGCGGTTAGCATGGATTTTAAAGATGGGAACGTCGACATCTTCATCGAGTTCAGGAATGTGAGCTGGGCTGTGAAAGACACCTTCGATTTTCTCAGATCCATCGATTCCAACTACGTCATCGTGGACGAACCTCGGCTTCCTGGCTTGTTCCCGTACATTCCGGAATTCACGGGTGATATCGCATACTTCAGGTTCCACGGAAGAAATGAGAGATGGTTCGAAGCGGATGGAAGTGAACGATACGATTATCTGTATTCATCCGAGGAACTCGAAAAATTGGCGGATGATGTCAAGAAGATCAGAAAAAATGCGAAAAAAACATTCATTTTCTTCAACAATTGCCACAATGGCTCTGCGGTTAAGAATGCCCTTGAGTTCCGCGAACTTTTAACTTGAAGATCGTGCTTTCCAGGTTCTTTCAAAGTGGATGGAGAAATATTTATCGAGGAATCCTCAAACGGGAGAGGTGAAATCTTATGTTGATAGATTTCCTGGAAAAGGGTGGACCGATACTTTGGGCGATAGGTGTGATTTCGATCATCGGTGTAGGATTCTTCTTCGAGCGGTTCATATATTTGTGCAGCATCAGAAGAAGGCTACTCAAAACGGGGGACGTGATAAAGAAACTCGCCAGACAGGGGAAGATAAACCAGATAAGAGCCATCTGCAGAGATGGAACTGATCCTTTTTCTGGAATAGTTTTACAGATGATACAGATGATCCGAGATGGAAAGGAAGTGAATTCCGAAACTCTTTCACTTCTGGTTTATTCGGAGCTCTCTAAGACGGAGAAGAATTTCACGATTCTGAGAACCTTCATAACCATATCACCGCTGATGGGTCTCTTCGGAACCGTCACCGGGATGATAAAGATATTCAAATCCATAGAACCATCGGATCTTCACGGCAGTGTTCTCTACAAGACCCAGTTGGCGGGTGGCATATCCGAGGCACTTTACACCACGGTTGGGGGTCTCGTGGTCGCGATACTGCTATCCATATTACTGAGCGTCTTACACGAGATGAGATCGAGATACGAATCCCGTATGATGGAAAGTCTTCATGGAATCCTCGGATACATCAAGAACCTCGAAATCAGGGAGGCTCTGAGATGAGGGAGAGAAGATTCAGAATGGATGAAATAGTCATAGAGACCACCCCTCTCGTCGATGTCGTCTTTCTTCTTCTGCTGTTTTTCATCCTTACAACGACCTTCACCGTGGAGGAGAAGTCCATGAGTGTCAACCTACCCAAGGCGATCACAGGTGTTGAGAGTGCACGATCCGATGTGGTTGTGATATTCGTTGATTCCAACGACAACGTGATGATGGATGGAAAGAGAATAAATCCGAAGGATTTAAAAGGTATGTTGAATGAATTGAGAAAGAATCGCAAATTTTCCAAAGCTATCATAAAGGCGGATGAATCTGCACATCATGGAATCGTCGTTGAGATAATGGATGCTTTGAGGTTGTCGGGAATATACGACGTGGAATTAGCGGTGAAAAAGAAATGAAACTTAGAGTGAGAATGGAAAGGATGGAAGGAAGAAGTCGATTCTTAAGAAGGAGGTTTTCAGGAGATTCCAATCTCATATTCTCCCTCCTGATGATCATCTCGATGGTGATGGGATTTTTCC
Source organism: Thermotoga sp. (assembly GCA_003641545.1). Taxonomy (GTDB): domain Bacteria; phylum Thermotogota; class Thermotogae; order B21-G9; family B21-G9; genus B21-G9. The sequence continues at coordinate 4,443 of QNAU01000078.1, read as the reverse complement.
ATGAACCCATCGACGAATTGTTGAACATGAGGAATCTGAGCGAGCACTTCATCTACAGTGTCAGGTTGAAGATCGTGAGATTCTGGATCTCTCTTCTGAGATTCTCCCTACCTGAGGAAGAGGAGAATAACGTCCTGAGTCGTTCAATCCTCAACCTCTGCAGATCTCAGTTTGTGAATCCAGCAGAACCGCAGGACAATCTCGATGAGAGGATCACCATCGGAAGATACATTAGATATGGGTCGGAAGGATGGATCAGGACGAAGACCAAGATCAAAGTGGGATCGAAGGTTGTCGATCCAAAATTCGGTGTCGTTGGGATCGTGGATCTCTGTGAAGGAGATTTGTGTCACATAGGTCCATTGAGAAATGGCTACAGAGTGAGGGTGAGGGGAAAAGAGACGGAATTCGATGCTTCGTTGATCTTGAAAAACAACAGGATCTTTCTGAGAATAGTGGACGAATCCTTCCCAGAACCCGGGGATGTGGTTCTCATCGGACCGAATGATCCCGATTTCTTCATCCTCAAAGAAATGGGTGCCTTGAAAATCGGGTATGTCGTCCATCCTCCAAGGTATACGAAATATGGGAGACTGTTTCCACTGGATCTTCCAAAGGTGGAATCAAAATATCTCGTGATCATCAGCGTGGAAGATCGGGGGAGTTGATATGACCCTTGTTCTGTTCACATTGCTTTTCTTCTCGCTGGAAATTCTCCTGCCGTTCCAGATACAACCCTTCTTCCACGGGATACCAATTTTGTGCGGTCTCACGGTTGAAGGATGGGTGAAATACCCGCTTGTGTTCTTGTTATCCTTCATTCAAACCTTCATGTTTGGAGACCACGGATACTCCATCCCGTTTGACTTGATGGCAGTTTGGTTGGCTGAAAAGGTTGTCAAGGTTAGATGGATAAAATCGAACCTCCTTCTCACATTATCCTCTTTATTGATGGCTCTTGTTGTCTCTCACATTCTTCAGTTTTCAATCTTCGACAACGCCTTGGTTACATCCAGTCTGATACTGTGGTATTCTATGTCCGTAGCAATACTTTTCAGGAGGAGAAGCGTAGTTGAATAGAAGATTCGCGGTTCTTCTCACAGTTTTTTTCACCATCATGTTCTTCCTCATCCTGAAGTTGGTGAACTTGCAACTCTTGAACGGTTGGAAAAACCTCGATGAAGTTGAAACATCCATGATGCACCTTGAAAGGATTCCTCCCATCAGAGGGAGGATAATCGCCAGAGATGGTAGGATAATCGCGTGGTCCGAAGAAATCGATGGAAAGTTGGGAAGAAGATACGAATGTCCGGAAAGCTTATCACACGTTGTGGGTTACACAGATTCGGATGGAAAAGGGGTCATGGGAATTGAGAAGGAATACGATCCCGTGCTTAGGGGTAGGGATGGTTTGCTACTGTATCAGGTGAATTCAAGAGGTGAAAAGATAACGGATGATCTCGTCACCCCACCCATGCCGGGATACGATGTGGTTTTGACAATAGATTTGGATCTGCAGATGAGACTCGAGAACCTGCTCAGAAAAACCGGCAAACCTTCCTGCGGTTTGATCATAAATCCGAAGAACGGTGAGATACTTGCCATGGCTTCCCTTCCCTCATTCGATCTCAACATTATGCGAAACATGAGTGAATCGGAATGGGAACAGCTCAAAAATGCGAAGGATAGTCCTCTTTTGAACAGGGTCATATCCTCATCCTACCTTCCAGGGTCCATAATAAAACCCTTCACCGCCCTCACCGCACTTTACTTTGGATACGATCCCAAGAAGGAGATAAAATGCACGGGAAAACTGGTCATCGAGGGTGAAAGTGGTAGGGTATACGAATACAAGGACTGGATAAGGTATGGGCATGGGAACGTCGATATGGTGAAAGCGTTGAGAGTTTCGTGCAACGTTTACTTCTACAACCTTGGAATCGACCTTGGCATAGATAAGCTACACCATTTGGCGAGCAAGATAGGTTTGATGAATAAAACTGGGGTGGATCTTCCCGAGGAGAGGACGGGGATCTATCCAAGCGTCGAGTGGAAGAAGAGAAGATACAATGATCTGTGGTACCTGGGAGATACGATACTGACTGCGATAGGTCAAGGATACATCTCTCTGACTCCGATACAGATTGCACGACTCTACACGATAATAGCCAACAAAGGAGAGACTCCAAGACTCCACCTACTCAAGGAGATCAGAAATCCCATAACGGGGGAAATGGTGAAAGAGTATGAGGAAGGATCGGAAAAGGTGATCGATCTTCCCGAAGATTCCTGGAAGATTCTATACGAGGGATTGGTGGAGGTAATCAAATTCAAGGGAGAAAACATCGCGGACAGAGGGACAGCCTATGAAGCCTTCAAGGGATTCAGATACGATGTAGCTGGAAAAACAGGGACCTCGGAAATTGGTGGAGGAGAGCTGAACTCATGGTTCGTGGGATTCACTCCCGTGGATGATCCGAAGTTTCTCATCCTCATACTGGTGGAGAAAGGAGGATACGGAGGGCACACCGCAGCTCCAATAGCACGAAAGATGATGGAATATTACTATCGCAGAAAATCAAAAAAATTTTGAATACATTCAGTACTTCGACAAGTATCCTCCTGTACACGAATTTCCCTTTCTCCTCATCAACGTATTCTTCTCAAATAGATTGGATTCGTCAGGATCAGCGTTCGATTTTTTTCATCCTTCACCCACACGAGGGCGAAATCCTCATCCGTGGGACTCACGATCTCATGTTCAATCTCCTTTTGATTTCTTCCAAAGCTGATCGTATCATTTCTCATCAAGAGAAAAACCTCGTAATTCTCAGTTATGTCGTCGATCCCGATTTTCAGCATCAGCTTGTCCTCACCGTCATGTTCTATGAGATCACCCAAGGTATGGCCGGATATTTCGAAATCTATCCTTCCTCCCCTCGATAAATACACCTTGCCGGATTTTATGGCATACAGTACCTCATCCAAGGTTAATTCCCTCACCCCAACGACCGTTCGTAAAGCGTAAAGGTAATCCTCCTCAGCTCTGTGGAAATCACCGCCGACAGTCCCAGTCACCTTTCTACCACTTCTGAGGTACTTTATCCATTCGTATATCAACCTTTCATTCACGAACTCGTACATCCTCAGAAGATAAGTCCAAACTTCCACGAAATCCAATTCGAACGGGTTGGGGGTGTACTTCCATTCACAGCTAAAACACAGTGGATCACCCATTATGAATGGATGAGCCACACCGATTATCCCTTCCCCAAATCTGACGAATCTTCTGATTTCGGATGGTTCCATACCTTCCATGCTTTCATCCTTCCAATCCACGAAATTTCTACATCCAAGAACCAACATATGACCGTGCAAAGTGTTAATCTCCTGTCCTGGGAAAGCGGCTATTCCTTTGATATCTTTGAGCTCTTCCCACCCCGATATGTTGCTGTGATCGGTCAAGAAGAAGAAATCAAAGCCCAGTTCCTTGAAGTAATCTGCAAGTTCTGATACCTTGAAGACACCATCGCTGTGTATGGAATGTGAATGCAGTTCACCCACTTTCCAGGAATATTTTTCAGAACCTTCAGTTTCTATCTCGATCCTGTAATTCACCTTTCCGAAGATTCCGTGAGCTTCCAAAACGGCTTTCCAGCTCCCCGGAAGTGGTAGTACCTTCCTCGCTCCCCTGGAAGGAGATGAGCCTACCCTTATCTCGGTGAAGCTACTGTCGAATCTCCCCATGAATCTGTTCATAGAGTCGTATATGAGAAGATCAAGATGATTTTCAACCTTGGCTGATGATTTTGGAGCATAATCAAACCTTATGGTTAGTTCACTCGTTTCATTCGGCACGTAGAACTCCTCAACCTTGACCGTTTTTGATCTTGTTGGATCGAAGGACCCCTCCACTATTACTTTCATCGTTCCATTAACCTCCCATCACCATCGAAAAATTTCATCTTGTCCTTTCTGAATCGGTATTTTCAGGTATTGTCCCCAATTTTTATGGTTATCACCTTTTCCATTTCAAGTGGTTCGACAACCTGCTCCTCACCTTCAAGTTTCGATTATCGTCCATCAAGACATGTTCAGGTCTTATACCCAAGTATTTTATACCATTTGTTCCTTCAAGATCAGATTCGATTTTTATTTCCTGACCATCGAGAGATGCCTTACCATTGTATCGGCTGGTTTTTCATAAACCACCTCCGATGTTCCAACGATGAGTGTGTTCGAAAAATCCCTGAGGAGATAAGGTGAGAAAGAAGATAAATGTCTCATATAGCCAGCAACAAAAACAAAAAAATATAATCGCCTGTGCCCAGTTGTATGCTATCCCCTTCACCCATACCTCTTTCTTCGCCACCTCTAATCCCTTCACACTCTCCCCTTGCCCATACGCATTCTTTATCTTCCCTATTACTTGCTCCACTACAT
>QNAU01000077.1 GCA_003641545.1 Thermotoga sp. | reverse complement strand
GTGGAGATGATAAAGGAATACGTGTCGAAGTATGCTTTGGTCACGGTCGTTCCAGGAGAGAATGAAATGGAAGCTCTGGCTCTCGGAGCTTTGAGGATACTCAGAGGAGAGGAAGAACCGAAAGAATTTCGAGTGGGGTGTTAGGAATGGTGAAAAAATTGTCCGAACTTTTGGAAATGGCTAAGGGGAAGAGAAAGATACTGTCCGTCGCGATGGCGAACGATCCCGTCGTTTTGAAGGCTGTTGAAGAGGCGAGAAAACTTGAGATCGTTCAACCGATACTTGTCGGTCCCAAGGATGAGATAATCTCCGATCTCAGGGATCTCGGTTATGATGTTGGAAATTACGAAATACTCGATGCGGATGCGGACAACGCAGCTGTCGAAGCGGTGAAACTCGTCAGGGATGGAAAAGCTGATTTTCTCATGAAAGGATTGATAAGAACGGGCGATCTCATGAGAGTGGTTCTCGACAAGGAGATGAACCTGAGAACCGGAAGGACTCTCAGCATGGTGAGCGTGTTCGAGATACCAGGATTTGACAGGCTCCTCATAATGACCGACGCTGGAATGGTTATTCTTCCAACGTTGGAACAGAAGGTAGATCTGATATACAACGCATTGCAGGTTGCGAAAGTCTTAGGATTGGAAAATCCAAAGGTTGCACTCGTCTCAGCGGTTGAAACGGTGAGTGAGAAGATACCATCGACTGTGGATGCAGCGATAATAAGCAAGATGAACGACAGAAAGCAGATAAGAGGTTGTATAGTAGATGGACCATTCGCCTTGGATAACGTCGTTTCGGAGGAAGCGGCAAAACACAAGGGCATAGAGAGTCCAGTTGCAGGTAAGGCGGATATATTGATAATGCCTTCACTGGATGCTGGGAACATACTTTACAAAGCCCTCGGTTTCATAATGAAGGCAAAATCAGCCAACACCATACTTGGAGCGAAGAAACCGATCGTGCTGACATCGAGAGCCGATACAGATGAGACCAAACTTCTGTCGATAGCTCTGACCGCTTTGCTTTCGGAGTGAGAGCATGAAGATCCACAGGATACTGGTCATAAATCCTGGATCCACTTCCACAAAGTTGGCGATATTCGAAAACACCAGGAAGATTGTGGATGAGGTCTTGAGACACCCTTCGGAAGAGTTGAAAAAATACCGTAGAGTAACGGATCAATACGAATTCAGGAAAAAAGTAATAGAGGATTTCCTGAGCAGAAGCGGTTACAGATTGGAGGATTTCTCAGCCATAGTTGGAAGAGGCGGACTGTTGAAACCGATACCCGGAGGAACTTACCTCGTCACAGAAAAGATGTTGGAGGAATTGAGAGAGTGCAGGAACGGCGAACACGCTTCCAACCTTGGGGCGATACTTGCCCATGAATTAGCGAAAGGATGTGGTATACCAGCGTACATAGCGGATCCGGTTGTCGTCGATGAGATGATCCCGGAGGCGAGATTGTCAGGTCATCCGGATTTCGAGAGAAAATCCATCCTTCATGCTCTGAACCAGAAAGCTGTCGCGAGAAGGGTGGCTGAAAGGCTTGGAAAAAGGTACGAGGAAATCAACGTCGTCGTTGCCCACATGGGTGGGGGTATATCCGTGGGTGCACATGAGAGGGGAAGGATAATAGATGTGAACAACGCACTGGATGGAGAGGGACCGTTCACACCCGAGAGGAGCGGGACACTTCCGTTGACACAGTTGATCGATCTCTGTTTCAGCGGAAAATTCACCCTTGAAGGAATGATGAAGAGAATAAAGGGTGAGGGAGGTTTGGTAGCCTATCTTGGAACCAACTCAGCCATAGAGGTTGTCAGGAGGATAAAGGAAGGCGATGAATTCGCCAGAAAGGTATACGAAGCCATGGCGTATCAGGTGGCGAAATGGATTGGAAGGATGGCGACATCCTTGAAAGGTGAGGTGGATGCCATAGTTCTAACTGGGGGATTGGCATACGATGATGAATTTCTCGTTCCTTGGATAAAGGAAAGGGTGTCATTCATAGCACCCGTCTTCGTTTTCCCGGGAGGAGATGAGGAAAGAGCTTTGGCTCTTGCGGTTCTGAGAGTTCTCGAAGGTGAAGAGAGGGCAAAGATCTACGAGGAGGTTTCACGTTGAAAGTTGAGGAACTGAAGAGCAAGGTGTTCATATTCCTCGGTCCATTTGGAACTGGGAAAACGGAATTATCCATGAACTTCTCCATGGTGAGGAAAAGAATGGGGGGTGAAGTCGCGCTTGCGGACATAGACATAATCAGTCCGTATTTCAGGATCAGGGATTTTGTGGGAATTCTCGAAGAGGAGGGAATAAAGGTCATACTCCCTCCTCTTCATCTTTTACATGCGGATCTACCCATAATAACTGCCACAGTTGGTGGATACATAGAGAACGAGAAATACGAGGTGATATTGGATGTCGGTGGAGAAGATGATGGGGTTGCTGTTTTGGGGTATCTGAAGAGGTTTCTCGATGAGGTCGATTACACCTCGTTCATGGTCATCAACACCAAAAGACCACTTTACAGAGATCCGGAGAGCATCGTTGAGATGGTGGAAAGGTTGAGCAGAAAGGGGAGAGTAAGAATCGATTTTCTTGTGAACAGCACGAATCTCGGTGGTCAAACTGAGATTGAGGATATAAGAGAAGGTGAGAAGATACTGTCGATTGTGAGTGAGAGGATGAAGATCCCCGTGGGATTTTCAGTTGTTCCAGATTTTGTGAAGGATGTGAAAGGTTTGAAATACGATGTGTTCCGAATTAGGAGATTCTTGGGAAGGATAGGAGGTTGGGCGTATGAAAACCACAGTTAAAGGTAGAGGGTATATAGAGATAGATCAGCAGAGATGTAAGGGATGTGGGCTGTGCATCAATGTGTGTCCTCACGAACTCATAAAGTTCTCCACGAAATTCAATTCGAAGGGATACCACCCTGCCGAGTTCGATGATCCGGAAGGGCTCTGTCCCCCGTGTGGATTTTGCTACAGGGTGTGTCCCGACACCGCGATAACAGTCTTCAGGATTGTGGGGTGATGGTATGTCTGAAAAGCTAATGGTAAAGGGAACGGAAGCAATTGGTGAGTCTGCCATAAGAGCTGGCTGTAGGCATTATTTTGGGTATCCCATAACACCTCAGAGCGAGTTGACAGAATACATGGCGAGAAGATTACCGAAGATCGGAGGGGTTTTTCTCCAGGCAGAGAGTGAGGTAGCAGTTGTGAACATGTTGTATGGGGTTTCGTGCGTTGGAAAGAGGGTTATGACCTCCACCTCCTCACCTGGTTTCAGCTTGATGCAGGAAGGCATATCATACATGGCTTGTGCCGAGCTCCCCGCCGTCTTCGTGAACGTGATGAGGGGAGGACCCGGACTTGGAGATATACAACCTGCGCAGGGAGATTACTTTCAAGCGACGAAAGGTGGGGGACACGGAGACTACAGGATGATTGTTCTCGCTCCATCGACACTTCAAGAAGCGGTTGATCTGACTTACATTTCATTTGACATAGCGGAGAAATACAGAAATCCCGTTTTGATCCTTGCGGATGGAATGATAGGTCAGATGATGGAACCGGTTGAATTTCCGGAGTTCGTCGATGTTGAGAAACTAAAAGAACCGGATTGGATTTTAAATGGCGCGGATGGAAGGGATCCAAGACGCATAACCTCCTTCGATATAGATCCGCACAACCTTGAAAAGATCATCCTCCATCTGATGGAAAAATACAGAAAGGCAGAGGAAAATGAGAAAAGATGGGAAGATTTCATGGTGGATGATGCGGAGTATCTGTTCGTTGCATACGGAACGATGGCGAGAATATTGAAAACGGTTGTAAAACTTGCACGTAAGGAAGGAATAAAGGTTGGATTGATAAGACCGATAACACTTTGGCCATTTCCATACGAAAGAATCGAGGAAATGGCGGAGAGGGTTGGATTCATCTTAGCGGTGGAGATGAGCACGGGTCAGATGGTCGAAGATGTTCGACTCGCAGTGAAGGGAAAAACAGAAGTTCTTTTCTATGGAAGGCCGGGTGGTGTTATACCTTCGCCCTTCGAAGTTCTTGAAGTCTTGAAAAAATATGTCAAGAAGGTGAGAGTATGAAAAACGCTGAGAAACTCAAAACGGTCGTGTTTCTCAAAAGACCTGAATCCCTTACAGATAAAGAATTCACATACTGTCCGGGGTGTCATCACGGAATAGTTCACAGACTCGTTGCGGAGGTAATAGATGAGTTGAAGATAAGGGAAAGAACCATCCTGGTTGCTCCAGTTGGATGTTCGGTCTTTGCTTACGAATTTTTCAACGTCGATGGAACGGTCGCACCGCATGGAAGGGCACCGGCAGTTGCAACCGGTATGAAGAGAGCAAGACCTGATCTCGTTGTGTTCACGTATCAGGGAGATGGTGACTTAGCGGCCATAGGAACGTCCGAGATAATCCATGCAGCCAACAGGGGAGAGAGGATAACCGTCATATTTATAAACAACGCCGTATACGGTATGACGGGTGGGCAGATGGCTCCAACCACCCTCATCGGTATGAAAACGACAACGAGCCCATACGGTAGGGATGAGAAAAGGGATGGATATCCCATACACATCCCGGAGATGCTCAAAGAATTCAAAGGTGTGGCTTTCTTAGCCAGAACCACGGTGTCCGATCCCGTGGAGGTAATAAGAACCAAGAATGCAATAAAGAAGGCTTTCTTGGCGCAGATAAATGACCTCGGTTTGGGATTGGTCGAGGTTCTCTCAGCCTGTCCAACCGGATGGGGAATGGATCCGGTGGAAGCCACAAGATGGGTGAAGGAAGTCTTCTCGAAAGAATACAAAACCGGTGTCTTCGTGGACAAGGTGAAGTGAAGTCGATGAATCGGAAAGATAAAATGGAAACGGGGGGAGAACATGGAGAGATCCGTCATAGTGGCTGGATTCGGGGGTCAGGGTGTCATGTTCCTTGGACAGGTCTTATCTTTGGCTGCCATGTTCGAAGGTAAACATGTAACATGGTTACCATCGTATGGTCCGGAGATGAGGGGCGGAACCGCAAATTGCACGGTGGTCATAAGCGACGATGAAGTTGCCTCTCCCGTAGTCGATAAACCGATGGATATAATCGTCATGAACATACCATCTCTTTTGAAATTCGAGAAGATAGTTAAAGAGGGCGGATACATATTTATGAATACGTCGGTCATAGATAAGGAAACCCAGAGGAAAGATGTGGAAGTTGTGAAGGTTGAGGCGAACAAAATCGCTGAAGAAATAGGAAGTTCAAAGATAGCCAACATGGTGATGTTGGGAGTTTACGTAGCGAAAACCAAGGTTGTTAAACCTGAGAGTGTGTTCGAAGCCATTAGAAAAAAATCCAAGAAGGAATTCATCGATATGAACATAGAGGCGGTCAAAAAGGGTTTAGAATTTCTCAGATCCTGACGATAATATATTCGATCGGAATCTTTCTACCAACATTCTATCGAAAGGTGGGGGTAGAGAATGAGGGGAACCCTGTTGTTATGGGGGATCTTTTTTGTTGCCATTTTAATTCTTTCATCGTGTTCGGGTTCTTTATTCTACACGAACCTGGGGCTTTCCTTCGTATCCAACAAGAACGGTAATTATGATATATTCCTGATGCGTTATGACGGATCGGAACAAACGAATCTCACACTCTCAAGTTACAACGAAACACAACAAAGTTGGAGTCCCGACGCTAATATGGTTGCGTATGTGAGCGACAAGTTCGGTGACGATGAAATATTCATAATGAATCTCGCCGATCCAACCCACCCAATTTTGTTTTCCGCGAACACCGGGAATGATTACGATCCACAGTGGTCTCCAGCGACGAACGTGATAGCATTCGTGTCGGATAGAGAGGGAATGGATGAGATATACGTTCAGAAACTTGGCGAAGATCAGGCGAAGAAACTCACAAATCATGTTGAAAGAGCGTATCATCCAAGGTGGGATCCTTTGGGCCATTGGATACTGTATTTGGTGGAAGATGAAAATGGAAACAATGACATATACAAGGTGGATTACCCTGGTGAGAATGATCCACGTTTAACTTTTGATCCGGCAGATGATGTTGACCCGTGCTGGAGCTCCGATGGAAACAAGATCGTTTTTTCCTCGAACAGAGATGGCGACTACGAAATATTCATAATGAACTGCGATGGATCGAATCAAATACAGCTCACCCACAACGACGTGGATGACAGAAATCCCGTGATATTCGAGGACAAGATTTTCTTTCAGAG
>QNAU01000076.1 GCA_003641545.1 Thermotoga sp. | reverse complement strand
TTTACAAGGGTGTCATTGTGGGTATTTCGAAGGACACGATCGAAATTTCATTCGATGAGAACGCCGGTTTCTCATTCGGTGAAAGAGTGATAATATGTTATGAATTTGGAGATATGCTTGAAAAGTTGGAGGCAACTGTTCTATCTGAATCGGAGAATGTGCAAACATTTCGTTTGATTCGTGGGAAGGAGGAAGAAAGATACGTTCGAATATTGTGGAGTTTGAGTTTTCATGTCGTTAAGGTTGAAAGTCTAAAAATCGAGGGCGAACAGAATGAGGAATTTTTCGCGAACATGTGGCAGAAGTTGAAGGAAAAAGCTGTGCTCAGTAGAACTGATGTTATAGGAGGAGATGCGATATCATTTTTCACGGATGAAAAAACATTCGAAGTTGGGGATCTCGTGCTTGGAAATTTTACAGCATACGATGAACCGATAATAGTAATGGGATCGATCGTGAAATGCGAAATGGTGAACAATGGATACAAATATTGGATGGAGTATCTGGAGATGCCTGAAGAAATGTTATCGCGGGTTTTCAGAACCATATTCAAAAGACAAATTGAACTCAGAATAGGATTGAAATTTTGGAAATGATGTGAAGGGATGATATTAATTGTGAGAATACTCATAGTCTATGACACCAAGAGAGGATCAACGGAAAAGGTGGCAACATTCATGTCGAATGTACTCTCGAAGATCTCAGACGTGGAAATCTCAAAGCCGAGCGAGAAGAATATTCAATTCTACGATGCGGTTGTCATTCTATCTCCCATCTATTATGAAAAACCCTTAAATTCTATCATCTCCTTCATCCACGCCAACAGGGAAGCCCTATCAAGCGTTCCCGTATGCTTAGGTGCGGTGTGCATGGCACAGATGTTTGGACACACTGCGAAAAGTTACGCATACAAACATTACCTTGCAAAGATGGAGAAGGCACTTGGAAGGGAACCGGAATGTCGAGGAATAATCACAGGTTTTCTGTTCAAACAGGGATCTCGAACTTTCCAAGATGCAACCAATTTAGCCAAGCGTTTTTGCAAAATTCTGAAGATGGATAATGTGAAGTAGTCCTTGTATCAATCAGTAAGCGTATACATGCTTATTTGCGACAATTTGTATCAACGCTTGACTGGATTAACCTGAAATTATAAAATAATTAATGGTATTTTAATAATAACGTGACCCATGTCCGACAAAAATTATAGGGAGGTGAAGAAAGTATGAGGAAACTTCTACTTGTGCTTTTGATTCTCATAGCTGGTGTATTTCTGTTTTCCAAAGAAGTAGTCATAACTGCATGGACGGTTGGACCGGACAATCCTTCCTTCTACAGATTTGACAACTTAAAAACGGCGGTTGAAAGGTTGAACAAAATACTCAAAGCTGCTGGGTCCGATCTCAGGGTGAAACTCGAGGGATACTTCGACACGACGAATTGGTCGGATTTCAAGCAGAAGGTTGTTTTTGGATTCCAATCGAAGCAGAAAGTGGATATCATCTGCAGTGGTCACGATGATCTTGGCGCTTGGGCAAATGCAGGGTACCTACTTGAACTCGATGATCTCGTGAAGGAATATTGGGATTCAACCTATTACGATATAATCCCATCCCTCTGGGAAGCTTGTAAATTCAAGGGGAAGATATACGCAATCCCGCAGGATACCGAGGCAAGACCCTTCTACATAAACAAGATTGCGCTCAAGAAGCTGGGATGGTCCGATGAGGAGATAAACGCTCTGCCGGAGAAGATAGCTAAGGGTGAATTCACACTCTTTGATTTCGTCAAGTTAGCTAAGAAAGCAAAAGAGGCGGGAGTAGTTGAGTGGGGGCTCTATCACAGACCAAAGATGGGAATAGATTACTTCCAGATATTCACGAGCTTCGGAGTGGATTTCTACGATGAGAACAAAGGTGTATACGTGTTCGATTATGCCAAGATGAAGGAAGTGTACGAGTTCTTCTACAAATTGACGAACGTCTGGAAGATAACCCCGAAGAACATCATAGGAACACCGTGGACATCGATACACAAGGATGTGACGGGTGGAAAGGTGCTGGCATGGATGGGAGGAACGTGGAACTGGGCGGAATACAAGAAAGATTTTGGAAAGACGGAGGAAGAACTCCAAAGCATGTTCTTGATCGCTCCAACTCCAAAGGCGACTGCTGAAGGGAAACCGAATACGCTGTCACACCCGGTAGTTTACATGATTCCAAAGCACACGAAATATCCCGAACTCGCGTTCCTGATAATAACACTTGCGACCGCACCAGAGCTCAACATGAGACACGCGGTGGAAAGTGGACACCTACCGATAAGATGGCAAGAAACGGTTCTTCCGGAATACGGTAAGGACTTCATAATGATGCAGGGCACGAAACTGCTTCCATTCAGCTCCTTCGTTCCCAACGATGACAAATTCAACGACTTCAACAGGGTGATATTCGAGGGACTTCAGATGGCTGAATCCGGTATGGATCCTGAAAAGGTCGTTGACAACGTTGCGAAGAGGTTGAAGACTGTTCTGAAGGATAGGATAGTGTTCGTGGGGAAATGATAAAGAGGGATCCGTAGCTTGTTGGTGTGGAGCCCCGCCGGTCGGCGGGGTTTCATTCTAAGGGGGGATAAAATGAAGTTCTTTTCTGGAAAGTTGAAATCTTGGCTCTTCCTGTCTCCCATGCTAATCCTCGTGACCATTTTCTTCGCGATTCCTGTTGTTCTTACGGTGATACTTGCCTTCACGGACATGGATTACAGATTCATCTGGAACTTCGTTGGGCTGATGAATTTCAGGGATATGTCCACAGATTTTCTGATTCCAAAGGTTCTCTTGAACACGCTAATTTACACCTTCTCCACTCTCACACTCTTCAATGTTGGAATGGCGCTTCTCATATCCCTCCTAACCACATCCATAAGCGACAGGATAGGGGTCATATTTCGATCACTCTGGATGTTACCGAGGTTGACTCCCTCCGTCGTTTACGGGTTGCTTTGGCTGTGGATATTCGACCCCACAAAGTATGGATTGATGAACAACCTTTTCGCTCTACTTGGTCTCCCACCGCAGGATTGGCTCCATACACATCCGATGATGATAATAGTATTCGCCAACGGATTCATAGGTGCATCCATGGGAATGCTCATATTCACCGCAGCCATAAAGGCCATACCGGAGGATTACTTCAGAGCAGCACTCATAGATGGTGCGAGCTGGTTCATGATCGTCAGAAAGATCACACTTCCGTTGATAAAATGGCAGATACTTTTCGTCACAGCCTATCAAACGCTTTCTCTCCTTGCATCCTTCGAATACATCTTGATAATCACCGATGGTGGACCAGTTTACAGGACGGAGGTTTGGGCGCTGTACACCTATCATACCGCGTTTTCGAGTTTCAGATTCGGTTATGGAGCTGCGTTATCGACGATATTGGTCGGAATAGGTGTCTTGTCCGCATTCATATACCTCAAACTTTTCGGTTTCCAGGCACTCGTTCAAAAACCGAGGATAGAGGTGGATTGAAATGGCGGAGTTGAGACTGAACTTTTTCCAGAGGAACAGTTCTAAGATCAGTCAAGCGGTGATGATAATCATCCTCGTTCTGATCACCTCTCCGATCCTCCTTGGATACGCGTGGCTGATACTGAGATCCTTCAGCGTCGATATGGTTCATGGATTCATCCCGACGAAACTCACATTGAAGAACTGGAGATTCCTGTGGCAGGAAATGAAGGGGTATCCAAATATATGGAGGACTTTTCTCAACACCTTTTGGATAGCTCTGTGGGTGATGATATTGGAAGCTTTGATAACGAGTATGGGGGGATATGCGCTATCGAGATACGACTTTCCAGGGAGAACCAGCATGCTCAGATTCATCTTAGTTTTACATGCCTTCCCATCCATATCCCTCATGGTTGCCATATATTATGTCTTGAAGGTCATAGGACTTCTCGACAATCTCTGGGGTATAATATTGCTCAAGGCGTCACTCGAGATACCCTGGGGAACCTGGGTCATGAAGGGGTTCTACGACGGGATACCTTGGGAACTGGAATGGGCTGGATTGGTGGACGGATACGGAAGATTCGAGGTTTGGAGAAAGATAGTGATCCCGCTGGTTAAACCTGGAATAGCGGTGACCGCCATATTTGCATTCCTATCCGGTTGGTCCGAGTTCGTATTCATAAACACCTTCATATTTTCGCAGAACGCCTGGACGCTGTCAAAATACGTGAAGGGGATAATAGGTGACTTCAGATTTGCGGATTACGGTCTGTTGACTGCGGTTGGTCTCTTCTACGTCATACCGACCATAGTGTTCTTTTTCTTCGTCAACAAATATATGATAAAGCTCACCATTGGAGGGGTGAAAGGCTGATGCCCGAGATAAGGGTTGTCAATTTCTCAAAACATTTTGGGAAGGTTAGGGCGGTTGATAACGTTTCCTTTGATGTGAAGGATGGGGAGTTCGTCGCATTACTCGGTCCTTCCGGATGTGGGAAAACCACAACTTTGCTCACGTTGGCTGGAATATACAAGCCCACTTCCGGTGAAATATACTTCGATGATCAATTGATGAACAACGTTCCCCCGAAATACAGAAACATCAGCATGGTCTTTCAAAACTACGCACTCTATCCCCACATGACAGTTTTTGAGAACATAGCCTTCCCGTTGAAAGCCAAGAAGATGTCGAAGGAAGAAATAGAAAAGAAGGTTCTTGAAGTTACGAAGAAACTCATGATAGACAAACTACTCGATAGGAAACCGATGCAGATATCCGGAGGACAGCAACAGAGGGTGGCACTTGCAAGGGCTCTTGTGAAGGAACCAGCGGTTCTGCTGTTCGATGAACCGCTATCGAACCTGGATGCCAAACTGAGGATGATGATGAGAGCGGAGATAAAGAAACTCCAGAGCGATCTCGGAATAACATCCGTTTATGTCACGCACGACCAAGCGGAAGCCATGACTATGGCATCGAGAATAGCTGTCTTCAGCATGGGAAAACTTGTTCAGTATGGAACCCCCGACGAGATATACAACGAACCGAAGAACATGTTCGTCGCTGCGTTCATAGGAAATCCACCGATGAACTTTATGGAGAATTTCAAAGTTCAGAGCAAGGATGGGGAGCTATTTGCGACCAGGGGGGACATAATGGTGAAACTTCCCCCGAAAGCGAAGGAGGTGAAATTTGAGAAGACTGAAGGACTGGTCCTTGGATTCAGACCTGAGCATTGTAAGATAGCGAAGAAGGAGGTGGAGAACTCAATACCGGCTAATGTTTACGTTCTCGAGCCTCTCGGTAGAGATCTGATAGTCAATCTGAAGGTGAAAGGTGTGGGTGGAGAAAGTGAATTGATCAAGATCTTTGCCGAACCGGGAATGAATTTTGAAATCGAGGAAAAAGTGTATATAATACCAGATCCTGAGAAACTGCATCTCTTCGATCCGGAAACTGAGGAAACCATACTGTGATTTGGAAAGGAGTTGAGGTGAAAATTGCTGAAGGGTATAGGTGTAAACATTGATACTCGAAGGTTGAGTGGTTCGATTCAGAGGTTCGAGGGTGAATTGGATTTCTTCAGGAACGTCGGATTCGACTACATAGAAATCCCACCGGCGGGTTTGGATGTCATAGTCAGAGGAAGGATAATAGAACACAGGATGAGGAGACTTGAAAGACTCATCTCGCTCTTCGATTTCAAATACACCGTTCATGCACCGGATGTGGTTAATCTAAAACATAAAACGAACCCATGGCATTACAAGGTTTTCGAAGCGGTTATAGAATTTGCAAGAAGGATAAAGGCGGAAATCATCGTGTATCATTGTGGAGTTGTGAAGCATTCTCTCGATCTCACTGAGAGGGAACAGAAAAAACACGAGGTGAAACAACTCAGAAATCTTGCACAGAAGGCGCAGGAATACGGAATAACGATCGGTGTGGAGAATACCGTACATTCCATGGATGAGGTTTTGGAAGTTGTGGAAGCTGTCAACATGCCGAATGTTGGGATTACCCTCGATATAGGACATCTATTCATAGTTGCAAATTACAGAGGATTGGATTTCTTCTCTCAGCTCAAGAAGGGGTTGAAAAGGGCAGTCGAAATACACGTGAGCGACAACTTTGCCGAATCTCCGTACACTTATCAGGATATACCGGATGTGGATCTCTTCAGGTTCGTCTACGGAATCGGCGATCTGCATCTACCCATAGGAGAGGGAGAGATACCGTACACGAAGGTTTTCAGAATGATAAGGGAATCGGGATTCAAGGGAATCGTGACATTGGAGATAAACAGTATGGACAGATTCAAGGAA
>QNAU01000075.1 GCA_003641545.1 Thermotoga sp. | reverse complement strand
ATCGAGCTTCATTTTTTCCTTACCTCCGAAAGGAGGATTTTCAGAGATTCTTTTACAACCTGTGATACATCAGTCCCAAATTCCACATTCTTCATGGCTTCTCTCACCGCATAACTTGCCATTTTGGGGGAGTATCCCAAATTCACCAAGGCTTCCACCGCATCGGAGAACACAGATTTTCCCGTTCCAACCCTCTCAAATTTATTCTTCAACTCCAGCACCATTCTTTCCGCGCTCCTTTTTCCAACACCCGCCAACTTTGAGAGTCCATCCACATCCTCCGATGTTATCATGTCTATCAGATCCGACGGTTCGACAGTCGACAAAACCCTTAGAGCAGTTTTGGGACCAATTTTTGAAACACCTCTCAATTTTTCGAAAAGATCCCTCTTTTCCCTCGTATCGAAACCATACACCTCGAAAGAACCGTTGTTAATGTTGAAAACGAGGGAAGTGTAGATCCTGGTTTTCATACCTGTTTCGAGTTTTTCGACCAGGGTTTCAACCGGTATCAGTGCTATTCCAAACCCGTTCACGTTCACGATTATACTATTTTTATCGATCCATTCAATCCTTCCCTCGATGAAATCCATCATCTCCCGTTTCTCTCCAATCTCGCCACATAATCCCTGAGATACCCAACGAGATACAACGAACCTGTGATGACGATGAGATCCGCATCACTTTTCATCGCTCTTTTGAAGGCTTCTATTTTACTTTCCACAAATTCTGCGGTTGGATAATATCGTTTGACCACATCCATGAGATCCTTGATCTTGCATGTTCTCGATTCCATCGGGTTGGTGACCACGATACCGTCGAACGAACCGTCGAGGGCTCTCATTATACTATCCCTATCCTTGTCATCTATTATACCAACGATTCCAATCCTTCTGGTTCTTGGAAAATACACATTCAGGTTTTTCGCGAGCATTTCCATCGCCGAGGGATTGTGGGCACCATCCATGACCACAGTTTTCCCTCCCAATTGGAATACCTCGAACCTGCCCATCCATTTAACCTGCCTCAGTGTGGATTTAACTCTATCCACCTCTATTTTCTTTCCCCTGTGTTCCATGAACCTTTCGAAGGCAAACAGTGCCGTGGAGGTGTTTATTATTTGATTGTAACCATTCAAAGTTATGAGAAGATCGTCGATTCTCCCCTTTCCGAGATAATCGAATCTGTTTTCGTTCAATTTCAATCTCACGTTGGAAAATCCATAATCCTTGGTGCGCAGGAAGAACCGAGCATTTTTCTCCTCGACTCTCTTCGATACGATCTTCACAACTTCGGATCTCGTTTCCGCACAAACGAGATCCATACCTTCCTTGATTATTCCAGCTTTCTCCCACGCTATTTTCTCGATTGTGTTCCCGAGGGTTTTCGTGTGATCGAGCCCCACAGATGTTATCACCCCAACCTTGACATTCCGTATGACGTTGGTCGAGTCGAGCTTCCCTCCAACACCCACTTCTACAACCGCGACATCCACCTTTTTAATTTTGAAATACATGAAAGCCATAGCGGTAACAACGTCGAAGAAAGTGGGGGAGAAATCCGGATTCTCATCTTCCAGTTTTAACAACATCGGTTCGATTTGTTCCATCAGATTCACAATCTCATCTTTCCCAATCCTCTCGTCATCGACCCTTATCCTTTCTCTAAAATTCGAAAGATGTGGAGAGGTGTACAAACCCGCATGGAATCCATGGGATCTGAGAAGTTCAAACAATACCTTACTGACACTTCCTTTACCATTCGTTCCCGTCACATGGATGGATTCATACTCATCCTGTGGGTTTCCAAGGAGATTTATGAATTTTCTCATCCTTTCGAGTGTTCTCTTCTTACCGTAAAAGATCCTTCCAGTATAAAGTTCGTTGATAATTCGAAGATAATTCATCAAGCTATCTCCTCTATTATCTTCTCCATCCTTCCTATCTTTTCGTTGAGTTCTGTTAAGATCCTTCTCTCAGATTCAACTATCTCCTTCGGCGCCCTTTCCAAAAAATCGGGATTCGAGAGTTTCTTTCTCCTCTTTTCCCTCTCCTTGATCAACTTTTCGATCTTCTTCCTGATTCTATTCCTTTCCTTTTCAACATCCACATCCTCCAGCTTCACGTAAACCTCCAGTTCCTCATCCACATAGGCAGATGCGCTCATCTTCGGTTTCTCACAGATGAAATCAACCCCTGAAAGATTCGCCAAAGCGACGAATTGATCGTATTCTTCCCTGATGATTTCCCTCCACTCATCCCTTGAAACGATATTTACTTTAACTTTCTTAGTCTGCGGCATATCCATATCCGCCCTGACATTTCTCACGCCTCTGACGATCAACATCAACTTCTCGAATTTTTCAAATGGACCTTCATACGAGCGAAAATCCGAACTTCGAGGCCATTTTGCTATCGTTATCGATTCACCATGCTCGGGTAGCCTTTGCCACAGTTCCTCGGTGACGAATGGCATGAATGGATGAAGAAGTCTGAGACTCACATCGAGCACCCTTACGAGGATATTCTGGACGATCTTTCTGTCCCTTCCACCATTTCTCAATCTCGGTTTCACGGCTTCTATATACCAATCGCATAGATCACCCCAGAAGAAATCGTACAAGGTTCTCGCGGAGAGATTCAAATCATACTTTTCGAGGTTTTTGGTCACGCTTTCAACCGTTCTTTTAAGCTTGGTCAATATCCATCCATCTTCGAGTTTCATATCTTCAGGTTCCACATCGATTTTTTCATAATCCTCGAGATTCATGAAAACGAATCGTGATGCATTCCATATCTTGTTGACGAACTTTCTGTAAACCTCGAAATATGCTGGATCAAGTTTTATATCCCTCCCCTGAGCTGCGAGTATGGCTAAGGTGAATCTTACGGAATCCGCACCGTAGATCTCTATCATGTCGAGTGGATCTATACCGTTTCCAAGGGATTTCGACATCTTCCTTCCGTACTTGTCCCTCACGAGCTGATGTATGTAAACATCCCTGAACGGAATATCCTTCATGAATTCGAGTCCCTGGATTATCATCCTCGCCACCCAGAAGAATATTATGTCGAAACCTGTCACGAGAAGATCCGTGGGATAATATCTCTTCAGATCTTCGGTCATGTTGGGCCAACCGAATGTTGAGAATGGCCAGAGAGCGGATGAAAACCAAGTGTCAAGGACATCGTCATCCTGCTTCAAATTCGTTGAGCCACATCTTTCACATCTATTGGGTTCATCGATAGATACGTTCATATATCCACAATCTTCACAGTACCAAACTGGTATTCGATGACCCCACCAAAGTTGTCTGCTTATACACCAATCCCTTATCTCGTACATCCATCTCAGATAGAAATTCTTCCATCTCTGCGGATAGAACCTTATTTTCCCCTCCTCCACAACCTTTATCGCAGGTTCGGCGAGCGGTTTCATCTTCACAAACCATTGGTCTGACAACAGGGGTTCAACAACCGTCCCACATCTGTAACATTTACCAATCGAGTGCTTATAGTCCTCTTCCTTCACCAAATAACCTTGTACCTTCAAATCCTCAACAATCTTTTTCCTCGCTTCGTATCTATCCAATCCTTCATATTTTCCCGCATTCTCGTTCATATAGCCCTTCCTGTCTATCACCTCCACGAACTCCAAATTGTGTCTCATGGCTATGAGATAATCGTTTGGATCATGAGCTGGTGTAACTTTCAGCGCGCCCGTTCCAAAGGAAGGATCGACGTATTTGTCCGCTATTATTTTCAACCTTCTACCGACGAGAGGAAGTACGAGATACTTACCAACGATACCCTTGTATCTCTCATCATCCGGATGAACGGCTACCGCAGTATCACCCAACATCGTTTCCGGTCTGACGGTCGCTATCTCCACATGTCCACTTCCATCTTCGAATGGATACTTTATATAGTAAAGTTTCGCCATCTCTTCCTCGTATTCCACCTCCTCATCCGATAGGACGGTGCCGCATCTGGGACACCAATTGACGATGTATTTACCCTTGTATATCAACCCTTTCTTGTATAGATCGACGAAGACCTTCCTTACGGCGAGGTTCAGATTCTCATCCAAGGTGAATCTTTCCCGCGTCCAATCGCAGGATGCCCCAAGTGCCCTTATTTGTTTCGCTATTTCCTTCCTATATTTTTTAGCCCAATCCCAAACTATCCTTAGGAATTTTTCCCTCCCCAGGTCCTCACGTGTCTTTCCCTGCTTCAGCAATTCCCTCTCAACTGCATTTTGTGTCGCTATTCCTGCATGATCTTCACCGGGAAGCCACAGGGTGTCGAATCCCTGCATTCTCTTGTATCTCACGATTATATCCTGTATGGTGATGTTCAAAGCATGTCCCATGTGTATCCTTCCAGTTATGTTGGGAGGAGGTATCACGATGGAGAACTTCTCCCCTCTGCCTTTCGGGGTGAAGTATCCTCTCTCTTCCCAGAATCTATACCACTTTTCCTCTATTCCCTTAGGATCGTATCTCGTGCCGAGATCCTCCGCTTTCCCGTTCTTTCTGATCCCCATCTGATCACTCCCTTTATGAATTCTTTTTTGGATTATACTCAGTCGTTTTGGATACATCAAGAGAATCTGAAAAATACGTCCAAGTGATGACGTGCTACAATATTATGAATCTAAGTATATGGAGCCGATGTTTATGAATCCACTTTATTTTACACCACCGATATTCTTTGTTGTTGCCCTTGTTCTATCGATGCTCGGCATGGGAGGATCCCAACTTTACATTCCCATACTTTTCTGGCTTGGAATGGATTTCAAAACACAAGCCATCCCTCTTGGTATGCTCTTGAACGTGGTGAATTCAGCATCCGCAGCCTATACATACGGGAGGGCGGGACTCGTAGAGTGGAAAACAGCCATAACCTTTGGTATCTTCATGATCATCTCCGCACCCATTGGAACCTGGACAAATTTATCCTTACCCACAAAACCTGTGATCGCTATTTTCGCCATTTTTTCTTCCATTGCAGCGATTCTCATGCTGAGTGGATGGAGACCCAGGAGAGGTTGTTCCTCTTCGAAATCGAAGGTAACACTCGGCGCAGTTGGCGGAAGCGTTCTTGGTTTTTTCGCCGGATTGATAGGAAGAGGTGGTGGAAGTTTCGTCGTCCCACTACTCTACATGGCTGGATTGGAGGCAAAATCCGCAGCAGCCACATCAGCCGTGGTGGTGACTTTCTCGGGAATTTCGAGCTTCATCTCCCACATCCTCACCGCAGCTAAACCCAATTGGACTTTATGGATACTCTGTGTCATAGCGGTATTCTTGGGAAGTCAGACCGGTTCCAGATTGATGGTTAGAAAGTTGAAGCCCAGGTCTGTGAAGTTGATATTTGGTATCGTCCTTTTGGGTGTGTCAGCTCTCTTGTTAATAAAGGATGTGATTTTGGAAGGAGGATGAAAACATGGTATCCATGTCCGCCGGGAAATTCAGAGGATTGTGTAGAATATCTGACGATCGTGGAAGATTCCTAATGCTCGCGTTGGATCAAAGGAATTCACTCAGAAAAATGCTGAGAGAAAGATGGGGAAAAGAAGATGATGAAATGATCAAGATGGTGAAAAGATCTATATTGAAAGTGCTTTCGCCACGTGTTTCTGCTGTTCTGGTGGATCCCGAGTATGCTTATCCACATCTCGCAAATTACATAGATCCGAGAACCGGTGTGATTCTCTCGGTTGAGAAGAGCGGATATTTCGAAGATGAAAAATTTCCGAATGAGAGGAGAAACGAGCTCCTATACGATGGGATCGTTGAAGATGCAAAAAGGTGGGGTTGTGATGCGGTAAAATTGTTGATATACTGGAACGATGAAGTATCTGAAAATACGATGGAACATCAAAAAGAACTCGTGCGGATGGTGGGTGGATCTGCAGATTCGAAGGATATAGTCTTCATCTTGGAGATATTGACGTATGGTTCAAGGAAGGGAGAAGCGGAGTTGATTCTAAGCGCTTTGAGGGAGTTTTCGAAGGATGAATACCATGTGGACTTGTTCAAGATAGAACCTCTGAAAAACACGACCAAGGAAAAAGTTGAAACAGCAGTTTCCGGCAAACCTTGGGTCATATTGAGTGGTGGTGTGGACATAGACATCTTTGAAAAGAAACTCATCCAGAATGTCGAGCTTGGGTCATCGGGTGTTCTCGCTGGGCGTGTTGTGTGGAAAAAGATCATCGATTATTCCGATACTGAGCTCATGGAATTGCATCTCGAGAAAACAGGAGTTGGGATCGTGGAGAGAATGGGGAGAATCGTCGAAATTGGTCAGAGTTGGTATGAATGTGGATCTTTTGGAGGTTTCGAGAATATACTAATCGT
>QNAU01000074.1 GCA_003641545.1 Thermotoga sp. | reverse complement strand
CAAAGCTCCCTTCGCGACTGTGCCAGTTTCCTTGTTTATTCTTATTCTTGGAGTAATTTCAGCACCAAGCATTGTCAAATCCTTAAACACATCATCACTAACCAGTGCGGCATGTTTCCTGAAGAGCTCAAAATCGATAGAGTCAGGGAGCAGCTCTTCAAATACATCAACATTGAATCCTTCTTTCTTTTCAAGCCTAAAATCTTCAAAGACAACTATTTCATTTCCTTCTCCCTCTGATCCATGTTCGAAGGAAAGTTCACTTTCCTTGGGAACCATCGCTTCATTTTCATTCAAATTCAGGACTCCAAATTCAAGTTTCTTTCCAAAAATTTCGAAATCTCTCTTCAACCTCTTAAGGACATAAGGGCAAGTTATCCATGCAATAACACCTTTCAATGATCTCACCGGGAAAAACAAGATTCTCGCATCCGTGAAGGAAACTCTTGATGGAGATTGAGAAGGCTGTGTCATATTTTCAAGAGCCCTTAGCTTGTCTTCTTCATCTATCCCCTTCTCATCTCTGAATTTCTCTATTTCTCGTTTGACGTCTTCCCCACCTCCGAATATACTGATAAAACTTTCAACAGCTTTCCTAAGTCCCTCAAAATCACTAATATTTGAAAATTTCTCTTCAAAACTGTTTGCTCTGAAAATTCCCCTAACTTCCGAAGCATAAATCACTGGAAATTGAGTGTTCACCTCTCTTTGGAATGGTAAATCCACATAGGATACACTGCTACCACTTCCAGCATGAACGGAGGTTATCGCATGCATGAAAATTGCTTTCGCCATCTTTTTCATAACAGAACTCCCCCTTTCACGTTCATGTTATAACCAAGGGATCTGAAATTACTGAAATCTTCATTTTCTCTGATACTCTTAAAATTATGGAATATGAAAACACTCCCTGCATCATAAACACCAAAAAATTTTGACATCTTTCTATAATCCCATCCCCTTAATATTCTCGCTCTTGAAGTTATCGCAATCTTTGGATCGAATTGATCCTTTCCAGCGAATGCCAAAGGAGTTATGAAAATCCTCTCAGGATCATCCGTTTTCTCAAGATCCCTTAGTTTGGAAAACGTGCTGAATATTTTGCTATCTTTGGAAATTGAATCCACCTTCACTTGTCGCGCTTCTCCTCCCAATCTCATCACATGGCTCTTCTTCATGGAATCTTCAAGTTTTTGCCACTCCTCAAATCCGGATTTTTCAACTCCAACGACGAAGAAAGCTCCTTCTTTCAAGGACAAATACCTAACGGAAAACTTTCCACCCTTTTCAGCCACCGTTCTTCCCTTCAGCCTTATGTGTGTTCTTATATCATCTGAAAAAAATACCCTTTCTGAGAATATTTCAATTTCTTCCGGCTTTTTCTTTCCTTCTATCGCCTCTATCAGATCATCCGCTTTTATGAACCCACTTGCAGGTTCCATCGCTTCGCTTTTTTTATGCCAGAAAATCTCCTCTGTATTGGCAGATGAATTTTCCATTTTTATGATCCCCGAATCCGTTTCTGATACAACCTTTGAAAAGATCTCCAAAACCCCTGCAACTTTCGAAATATTCTGTTTCTTGCTTCCATCTTCAAATGTTTTTTTCTTTTCAACCAAGAATATTTTTGGCACACTTACGTAGAGTTCATCATCCCTCGCTAAAAATGGACCGCTGAATAAAAGCGAGCTTTTTGATGCATCACCCAAGACGGCGTTCCATTCCTGCGTTGAGATCCCAAGAAGGTCTCCAAAAAGCTTTCTCAAGGCACCACTGAAAGTGGTGGGATAAGGATATGGTATAGAAGATGCAAAATCTGTGAAATTGAATGGTCTTCCATCTCTGAAGAGCAGAACGTCGAATGGTTCGATTTTCAAGAGTAAAACATCATTCATGGTATCACCTTCTTAAATCCTGACATCTCCATGAACTTCAGATAAACCAAGAGCAGGTCAGGATTTCTATTCGAAGGATTCTTCCTACCTTTTTTGTCAAAAATTAACACTGGATAATATTTTCCATTTTTCTCGTAAACGCGGATTATAAGTCGTGAAGAAGCTCTTCCATTTACTTTTGTGTTCTTTCTGATACTTGAAAAATAAAAATTGATTGGAAGCCCAAAACTACTGCGATATATTTTATTTGAGTCAATTTCCCGCTTTTGTGTGCTCTTAGCTTCATTGTAATCAGGATTGAGATAGCTCCTAAAATATGAAAGTGTCCAACCTACAAGATCCAGGCATTCCAATGCGTTGGAACAAGGACACGTTATTCTTGAACTTCTTGAATTTTCAACATACCTCCTATAATTTCCATTAATATACTCAAAGTTTCCATAATTACTAATTTCTCTTCTTACATGATTTTTGTAATCGCTACCAGAGAATCCATCACACATATAAATGTTGAAAGCATCCCTCGAAAAGCCGAAAAAACTCACTGTTCTTTTCAAATTGGTTTCATCAATATCGATGAAATGATCCACGAAACTTCCATTGTCATTCATATTCACAACCTTCAAGCTTCCAAAGCCCCTCCTTGATCTTGTACCGAAACCTCCAATGTAAACAACTGCCCAGAAAGAACCAAGAACTTGTTTTATGAAATCTTCATCGAGTATTTCCATTGATAAATTGAATGTTTCATTCTCCGGAAGCACTGTTCTTTTCTCCGCATCCCTTCTAAGAATACTTATAAAATAATTTCTTCCATAGTTTGTATCCGGATATCCGCTCCTCAATTTTTTATAATCTCTCACTTTCTTCCTTCTACTTGAAATGTTATGAACATAAATTCTAAATCTTCCTTTTCTTCCTGTACTTCCAAAAATTTCTGTCTCTTCATTTGATCCATAAAGTTTTCTATACCAGTATCTCATCGCCCCTACTATCGACATTCCTCTAAGTTCAAATTCCTCTTGATCTGCTCCCGACATTATGAGAGGTGTTATAGTTTTGAGTTTAAATTCAAAACTCTTCATGCACATCACCCCTTGATAGAAACGCAACAACTCTCAGAAACCCTTGAAGATCCTTAGGATACTTCAAACCATCTATGATTTCATTTATCTGTTCACCAATTTTTTTCAGATTTTTCCCATCTGCTTCTGATTTTTTCTTCACATTCAGATTCACTATTTGTTTTGCTATGTCTCTCCATAGATCTGTTTTTCCCACTTCTCGGACCATATTTAAAACATCGTAGAAGAATTTTCTTGAAACATCCTCACTTCCTGCGAATTCAACAATTCCTGAGATTGTATCCGCAACTTCGATTTTACTTTCTGAAATTCTCCACTTTGAACAAAATTCCACCTTTTCTCCTGATCTTTTCAGGATAACCAGGCAAAATGTATCTCTTCCAGCATTTTTTGCCATTTTTTCTGCATCATATGCCGTCGAAATCACTTCTCTGAGAGGATATTTGGAATGCGCAACTACGATTCCAGCGCTCATAGTCGCTCGGCTTGAAAGATGCATTGAGAAGCATTCTTTTATTTCCTTCGCGGCTCTCAAGGCGGTTCTTATTGGAAGCATTGCAAAAACGTCATCCCCACCGCTGTAGATCAAAACGCCATAATTATCCTCCACTATTTCTCTAACTTCTTTTGAGAACTCAAGAAGCCTCCGCGAAAAATCTTCATGCATGGATGGTGTCATGGGATGTTTTTTATTCCTTAAGGTATCCAGTGCCACACTTTCACTATTTACCTTTGCCATGAGTTCCTCAAATGTCTTGTTCATTTCACCGGATAACCATTTACCTATGTTATCTCCATCCATCATAAGAATCGCATAGTAGTTGGTCAAACTTTCAACATTTTTCAGTTCCTTGAAAAGCCTTGAAGGTATCCTTTTCACTCCATATTGTTCTGGATTATCATAAAGAATTGCCGACATATCAACATCGAGAAGATTCAATCCGATCTTTTTATACACTCTTTCAAGTTTTGGCACAGCTCGGTACGAAATATTTCTTGAACCCTTCTCAACATCGAGATCTGGATTCTCCTTTAGAACATCGAGAAGATGTTGTTTTGCAAAAGTTGCTGCTATTTCTGTCGTCGATGGAAAAGACTTGAAATAGGATGATAAATCTTCCCTATTTAAATTTGGATAACTGTTCGAAATTTTTCTGGCAAGGAAATCGTGGAACTCTCTCTTTGCAAGGCATATTGGACATAATAATTCCTCTATATTTTCCCTTAATTTCGGTTCATACTTCACAGGTTCACTTCCTTCAAAAATCATCCCTATAGCTGGAAATTGTCCACAAACTGAACATCTTTCATGAGTACCCACGTCGTATATGTTCAATTTCGCTACATCCATTTCAAGTTTTCTATAACTTTTGATCGATGACAAGAACTTTTCCAAAATAGTATGAAGTTTACTATAAAAGACTGTGGACAGATAAATGGAACTATAAGCTCTGTCTTTCTCATTCAGAGCCTTCAAGAAATCATCCACGGTTGGTAGTTTTTCTGCTTTTTCACTCTCACTTTCCCGAGACTCATCTAAAATCATTTTTATCTGCTCTGCAAACTTCTTCACACACTTTTGATTCATTTCACTTCTTATTCCGCATGGAACATCTACCAATACCCAATCAACACTTAAAAAATCTTTATAAACTTCTGCGATTTCATTAATCTCGTTTTCGTTGAGATCCAATTTGTCCAACCCGTTTTTTATAATTTCTTTCCATGCATCTTTGACAGCATTTTCAGCTTTTTTCAGAATATCTGTGTCGTGGGGCAATATAGCAAAAAATCTATTTGGGAAAGAAGCGATAGAAAGATCTTCCTTTGATGGAAATGGTATATAATCCCCAACTTTCCCTCTAAGATAGATCAACATCCAGGGTTGATCATGGAGTGATGGAAAGATTACTTGATCTGGTCCGTATTCATCTATAACCGTTCTCATGGCCGTCCAAGTAAGATAAGATAATATACAACTTCCAGCCCAGAAATCTCTCGTTCTTCTTGCACTTTTTATAAAGTCCTGAACGGGTCCAATGCTGAAAATGGCAAGTGATACCTTTCCACCCCAGTAAAGTGCAGAGGCTATTGCAGAAGTTCTTACAGCATGAGCAACTATGGAGTGATTCGGAGCACGGGTATCTGCTGGAATATAGTAAAAATCGGATTTGAAAAACCTCCACCATGCGTATAAAAATTTCTTTTCGAAACTTTCAAATTTTTCTATCATTTCCAAGATCTCTTCTTGACCTCGTAGTAAACCTGCTATATTACCTATTTTTCTTGGCTTATCCTCAAAAGGTGAGTAAAAATATTCAGGTTTAACCTCCACGTTTTTAAAGGCTATCCTATCAATCCCGGAGGCGAGTTTGTCTGCATCCCCCCAAAAGGAAGAAAAATCAAATCCATCTATTTCACCATAAACTCCGAGCCTATCCTTAATCTCTTTAGCAACTCTTTCATGTGTAGGTAAATTCATTACTTTAAGTGGTGGATCATGAAGAAAAGCTAATAGCTTAAGTTTAAAATAATTCTCTTTTTCTTTTTGATCCACATTCATCACCTTCCTCGCATGGTTTTACACGCATTTTTCAATTGTAGTATATCATTGGTTCAATTGAAACGAAGGCTTGGAACGTTCAAGGCGTGTTTCCATTCCTCTAAGGTTCGATTGAAACATGGCTGGCGCAACCGTGGAGCATGGTGGGAAGAAGTAGTTTCCATTCCTCTAAGGTTCGATTGAAACTGACTTCCCCATTATTTTGTGTTATTATATCATCACCAGTTTCCATTCCTCTAAGGTTCGATTGAAACAACCTGTCTTCTGCAGATATGTTGCTATCTTTCATGGTTTCCATTCCTCTAAGGTTCGATTGAAACTCCGTGTGGAGTTTGCTACATTTACACGGTTCAGGAGTTTCCATTCCTCTAAGGTTCGATTGAAACTTTTCGTCGGTCATGCGGGATCACCGCGATATATTAGTTTCCATTCCTCTAAGGTTCGATTGAAACTGGACCAAGTCTTGATGAAATGGAAGAGAAAGAATAGTTTCCATTCCTCTAAGGTTCGATTGAAACCACGAGTATGAACGATTTTGATGAGTTGGATGATTGTTTCCATTCCTCTAAGGTTCGATTGAAACCCATTCTGAGTCTATCTAAGCGAATCAAAGCAGAAAAGTTTCCATTCCTCTAAGGTTCGATTGAAACAGTAATGCGGGATGTTTTCGATCATCCCGCGAAACTGTTTCCATTCCTCTAAGGTTCGATTGAAACTGGAGAAAGTGGTTAACATTCTCTACCACAACGGATAGTTTCCATTCCTCTAAGGTTCGATTGAAACCTTTCGACCAAGAAGGCAAGTGCTATTAAAAAATTCCTGTTTCCATTCCTCTAAGGT
>QNAU01000073.1 GCA_003641545.1 Thermotoga sp. | reverse complement strand
TCCGAATTACATGGGATTAGCTTTCGAGGAGATCTGCAGGGAATACGTATCCCAGAATCCAGAGGTTGCTGGTTTCATTCCCGAGGTTGTGGGAAAGAGCTGGGGAAAGATCCCCGGGAAGAAAGGACTAACTTTCGAAATAGATATAGTTGCATACGACAAGGAAAATCTACTCCTCGGAGAATGCGAATGGAAGAATAAGAAAGTGGGTATCGAGACCTACCTGACTTTGGTGGAGACCTCAAAATATCTGAACACAGATGGTCGGAACATTAGGTATATAATATTTTCAAAGAGTGGATTCTCCGAGGAACTTTTGAGCCTACGTTCCGACAGATTGATTCTTTTAACTCCATATGACATGATTTGAATTCTGACAGTGCAAAGAGGGTCATTTCGAAAAAATCTACCGATTTTGTGCATTATATTGCACAAGCTCGGACAAATTTGTGCAATATATGGTACAATATCTGAAAGAAAGATAAAGGAGATGGATTTTGCATGAAACTTCAAGAGCTTTTCATACAGAATCCTTGGTGGGAAGATGAAACTAAGATTGAGTTAGACAGGCATATTTTGAATTTTAAAAACAGCAGTTTCAAGTGGGAACCTTCCGTGTTGAATGAGATGAACCTTCATGACGAAGGCATCTACACCCTTCGAGGACCACGCCAAATCGGCAAAACAACCATCCTTAAGCTCTTAATGTACAAACTCATCAAGGAGGAAAATCTTCCACCTCAAAGGATCCTATACCTATCACTCGATAATGTGTCCTCAAAGGAGGAACTAATAGATATTCTCATTTCCTTCTCAAAATTCAGACGAAGAACCTTTCCAAACGGTCTTCTTTACATATTCTTAGATGAAATAACCATGGTTCATGATTGGCAATATGCGATAAAGTATCTCTGGGACATTGGTATCCTCACGAATTGTTTCGTACTCTTGACTGGGTCTTCTGCACACGATATACAGAAATCTAAGGAAAGGTTCCCCGGACGCAAAGGAAGTGGAAAAGATCTCGTGTTGTATCCTGCCACATTCTCTGAATTCGTTGAAACTATCAAGAATGCTCGGTTTCAAAAGTACAGACTTCAAGAAATTATAGGACTTACAGAAGACGAAATCAAAAATATTGAATTTGAAACTTCGTCCGTATATGACGATTTTCAATTGTACATGTTAACGGGTGGATTTCCTTTGATAATCGATGAATTCCTAAAAACTGGAGGAAATTCCGAGCGAACCCTTGGAATATTCAGAGATGTATTTCTTGGGGAAATAGAACGCTTTGGAAAAAGGCGGGTAACCCTTCTTCAAATCACGAAAAAACTTCCCGAAATAATGGGACGAAGGATTTCATGGCAGGCACTCAAAAGAAGTGTGGATGAGGTAGAATCCATACACACGGTGATTGAATATGTTGAAACACTCGCTCTTAATTACATGATTGGAATCATCTTTTTTCTCGATATAAACTCGAAGTTCATCAAGCCGAAGAAATCAAAGAAACTTTATTCCATAGATTCCATCATAACGCGTGTGATGGAAAATATAACAGGCAAGGAGATACCACCGGGCTTTAAGGTGGAAAACGTGGTTTACTGCCATCTTGTAAAATTACATCCCATCGAATCAGGGCTTATACACACTGAGGGACCATATTTCTGGTATTCCGACAGAGGAAAAGAGGTGGATTTCATCGCTGGTGAGGAATACACCCCAATTGAGGTAAAGTATCAAAATAGGATTATCCCTCAGGATTATCAAACGATGAAACGAGTTTTCAAGAAAGGTATATTGATAACAAAGCAGACATTCCTGAAAGATGGGAATATCGTTGGACTTCCCCTTCACTCTTTTCTCGCTATAGCTGATTTTGAGCGTAATATTGAGGGGTGAAGAAGGATATGAATAAAATAGAGATCACCGAGCAGTTCAAAAGAGCGCTTGAGCTTATGGAGAACACAAACAAGCACATATTGATAACAGGTGAAGCCGGCACAGGTAAGTCTACGCTTCTCGATTACTTCAGAAACAGAACGTCGAAAAGGGTCGTCGTTTTAGCTCCAACGGGTGTGGCTGCTCTCAACCTCAGAGGTCAAACGATCCATTCCTTCTTTGGATTCAAGCCTTCTGTGACGCTCGATGACGTTAAAAAGGTTGTGAAGAAGGTTCCCAACCTTTACACGAGAATAGATGCCATAATCATAGACGAAATTTCCATGGTGAGAGCCGACCTTCTCGATTGTGTGGACAAATTCCTCAGACTCAATACATTCAACGATGAACCATTCGGTGGAAAACAGATGATATTCTTTGGAGATCTTTATCAACTTCCTCCGGTTGCTGTGGAACGTGAAAAGAAAGTTTTAGAACAGCTCTACGAAACTCCATACTTTTTCTCCGCGAATGTTATGAAAAACATAGATCTCGAGATAATCGAACTCGACAGGGTTTTCAGACAGAGGGATGAAAAATTCGTGGAGATTCTAAACTCCATAAGACACAGGGACATCGATGATGAACTCCTCGAGAAACTGAATCAAAGATACATCCCAGATTTTGAACCACCGATGGATGAGTTCTACGTGTATCTAACATCGACCAACAAGAAGGCAAAAGAAATAAATGAAGACAGGCTCTCGAAACTTGATGGTAAACTCTACGAATTCTTAGCTGATTTTACCGACGATTTCGATGAAAACAGTTATCCGGCGGATTTAGTTCTACGTCTCAAAGTGGGAGCGCAGGTTATGTTTCTCAACAACGACAGATACGGTAGATGGGTCAACGGAACTGTAGGAAATGTTGTGGATATAGACCCCCAAGAAGAAATAATTTACGTCAAACTTCAGGATGGAGATATTGTCGAAGTTTCACCATTCGAATGGACCATCTTCGAATACATCTATGACCAAAGATCTGGAAAGATAAGAACGCGTGAGATAGGAAGTTTTATCCAATTTCCTCTCAAGCTCGCCTGGGCTATAACGATTCACAAGAGTCAAGGGAAGACCTTCGACAAGGTCGTGATAGATTTGAGTGGTGGAATCTTCGCTCCTGGACAGCTCTACGTTGCACTCAGTAGATGTAGGACTCTTGAAGGTATAATCCTGAAACAGCCAGTTGAGAAGAAACATATCTTCCTCAACTGGCAAGCTGCGCGTTTCATTACATCGAGGGAATACGAGAGATCATCCAAGATTCTATCCATGGAAGAGAAGATCGAGATGATAGATAAAGCGTTGAGAGAAGATCTGATACTCGACATAGTGTATCTGAAACCAAATGGGAAGAAAAGTAAGAGGAAAGTGAAACCCTTCTTCGTGGGCAAGATGAAGTATGGAAACAGTGAATTCTTAGGGTTGAAGGCATTCTGCTTCAAAAGAAAGGATGAAAGGGTTTTCAGAATAGACAGAATACTGAATATGAATATTGTCGATACAGACTCGAAATGATGTCAAAAACGGATCCGCGGGTGAGTGGAACATTCTGATTCCTCTAACTCGAATAGGTATCCCTTGTATTTGACCTTCATAAAATTTTGATTTATACTCCCGTGGGAGGTTTTCATCATGCTCGAAAGGCTTCAGGAAAAATTCGAGAGGGTTTTCAAAGCGCTCAAAGGCAAAGGTAAAATAACCGAAAAGAATGTTCGGGATGTTGTCAGATCCCTTCGTATTTCTTTACTCGAAGCTGATGTGAATTACAAGGTTGTGAAAGCCTTCATAGATTCGGTCCTTGAAAAGGCGATTGGTGAAAAGGTTCTGTCCAGTTTGACTCCTGATCAGGTTTTCATGAAGATAGTCTACGACGAGTTGGTGAAATTACTCGGATCGAAGACGGCGGAATTGAATTTGAGTGGAAATCCCGCGATAATCATGGTGGTCGGATTACAAGGTAGCGGTAAGACGACGACATGTGCGAAATTGGCGAACCTTTTGAGGAAAAGGGGAAGAAATCCAGCCTTAGTTGCGGCTGATGTTTACAGACCAGCTGCGATCGAGCAGTTGATAACTCTCGGTAAGAGCGTGAATGTCCCGGTATACCACGACGATGGGAAAGATCCGGTGGAAATCGTAAAGGATGCGGTGAAGAAATCGAAGTATGATTTGAAGGATGTCCTCATCCTCGATACCGCCGGAAGGTTGCACATAGATGAGGAGATGATGAAAGAACTTGAGATGATAAAATCCGAGGTCGATCCAGACGAGATACTGATGGTCGTGGATTCCATGGTCGGGCAGGATGCGGTGAGATCCGCAAAAGAATTCGATGATAGACTCGATTTGACCGGTTTCATCGTCACAAAACTCGATGGAGATGCACGTGGTGGTGTGATACTGTCCATAAGGCACGTTACAGGTAAACCTGTGAAATTCATAGGAGTCGGTGAGAAGATAGAGGATCTTCAGCAGTTCCATCCGGACAGGATTGCGAGCAGGATACTCGGAATGGGTGATATACTCAGCCTCGTTGAAAAGGTTGAAGAGGTGATAGACAAAGAGAGAGCGAAGGAACTGGAGAAGAAATTCAAGAGGGCAGAGTTCACGCTAAATGACTTCAGAGATCAGATAAGGCAGTTGAAGAAGATGGGACCGATAGCATCCATAGTGGAGATGATACCGGGTATGTCCAAGATGAAGGTAAACGTGGATGAGGATGAATTGAAACGCATTGAAGCCATCATAAATTCCATGACACCGGAGGAAAGAAGAAACCCGAAGATAATAAATTACAGTAGGAAGAAGAGGATAGCCAAGGGTAGTGGAACCACCATAAACGACGTGAACAAATTGTTGAGATCATTCGAGGAGTTGAAGAAGTTGATGAAGATGATGAAAAAAGGTAAACTAAGAGGTATTCCATTCAGAATATAATCCTTCGAGGAGGTGTTTTTGGGGAAGATGGTCAGAATAAGGCTTACGAGACTTGGAAAGAAAAAACAACCGTTTTACAGAATAGTCGTGGTGGATTCGAGAAAGAAGAGAGATGGTGCCTATATCGAATCGCTCGGATATTACAACCCTCTGAAAGATCCACCAGAGGTGAAAGTTGATGTTGACAGAGCTGTTGATTGGATGATGAAAGGTGCACAGCCAAGTGAAACGGTGAGGAAGTTACTGTCGAAAGCTGGGGCGATGAAGAAACTTCACGAATTGAAGTATGGATCCTCATCAGAGAAAGTGAAGGAGGAAAGCACAACCGAAGAATGAGAAGGTTCAGAAGGGTGAAAAGCATGGATCATTTCGTTGATGATGATACCGTCCCCATAGGGAAGGTGGTGAAACCTCACGGTTTGAGAGGTGAGGTGAAGGTTTATCCATTCACCAATCTCTATGAGCTGTTCAAAAAGGGGGATGTTTTTCTCTTCAATCCTGAGAATGGTTGGAAGGGGAAAGTGGAAATAGAGAGGGCACGAAAGATGAACAAACTCGTGATACTCAAACTGTCGGGATACAATTTCAGAGATGATGCGGAAAGGATCAGAGGATTCGAGATAAGGTTGGAGAAGGAGAAGCTCCCGAAACTTGGTGAATGGGAGTATTACATCTTTCAATTGGTCGGTTGTGATGTTTTCTACGAAGATGGAAGCAGAGTGGGGAAAGTGGTGGATGTTATAGAAACCGGTTCGAATGATGTCATAGTTGTTGAGAACGATGAAGGGGAAGAGGAAATGTTCCCCCTGATAAGGGATTACATCGTGGAACTGAAATTAGATGATAAAAAGGTGATAGTCAGAAAGATAGAGTGGTACGAAGGAAACGGATGAGATGAGGATAACGGTTGTCACGATATTTCCGGATATGTTCAAATTCATCACGGAGTTTGGTATAGTCAAAAGAGCAATAGACAGCGGTATTCTGGATTTCGAAGTGGTGAATTTGAGAGATTATACAACGGATAAGCACAGAACAACGGATGATTATCAGTATGGTGGAGGACCGGGCATGGTGATGAAGATAGAGCCATTTTACAGATTGTACGACGAGATCAGGCAAAAGGGGAGGGAACCTTTCGTGATACTGCCGACACCGAGAGGTGAGATCTTCAATGATAAAATGGCTCAGGAACTTTCCAAAAGGGAGGATATAGTATTTTTTTGTGGAAGATACGAAGGAATAGACGAAAGGATAACGAAGATAGTGGATAGCGAAATATCCATAGGTGATTACGTCTTATCGTGTGGTGAACTCGCAGCGATGGTCATAATAGATGCAACGTTGAGATTCGTTCCCGGTGTTCTTGGAAACGAGAAATCGGTTGAGAGTGAATCGATCACGAGTGGACTGATCGATCATCCAGTTTACACGAGACCTTACGAATTCAGGGGGATGAAAGTCCCCGACGTTCTATTGAGTGGTGATCACGAGAAAGTCGAGATGTACAGGCTAAAGGAGAGTTTGAAGTTGACGATTCTCAAGAGACCGGATCTTTTCATGAAGAAAGAATTGGGTGAGAAGGAGAAGAGAGCGTTAATTCAACTCGTCAAAGAGTTGATGAAAGATGCTGGATAGAATATACGTGTCTTTGATACACTATCCGAT
>QNAU01000072.1 GCA_003641545.1 Thermotoga sp. | reverse complement strand
CGAATACGTTGCCGTGAACTGTGGATGGGGACCATTCAAAGATCCGAGGGTCAGATTAGCCATAAAATACGCCATAAATTACGACGAGATAATCAACGATGTCATGCTCGGCTACGCCATAAAGGTTCAGGGACTGGTTTTGAAGGGTTATCAGTGCTATTACCCGAAGAATCCATTCAAGCAGGATATAGAGAAAGCCAAGAAACTTCTCGCGGAAGCAGGATATCCGAATGGTTTCGAGGTTGAACTAATGACGACAGACACGGATAGAAGAAAGAACGAGGCTGTGAAGATACAGGCAGACCTTGCGAAGATAGGAATAAAGGTAAACGTGGTGATAATGAAAGGATCACAGATGTATCCAAAATACAGAAAACAAGGTCATCAAATGGTTTTGGCTGGATGGGGTTCGGATTATCCGGATCCGGACAATTACGCCAAACCGTTCGCGGATTACACCGTTCATCAATTAGCCTGGAGGAACATGTGGTATGACGATTACGCATCGCTCTTAGCGAAGAAGGGTGGATTTGAGAGAGATCCGGTCAAGAGATGCCAGATATACGAGGATCTTACAGAATATTGGTTCATGAATGGCCCGTTCGCCATTCTCTACCAATTCGTCGAATATTTCGCCTACAGAAAGGAATTGAAAAACTTCGAGGAAGCCTTCGTTGGATACTCAGCCAAAACCCCGGACTTCACAAAGTTGTATAAGGAATGAAAAGAATGGGATTTTTCCTCAATCGGGATCCACTCGCGTGGATCCCGATTAATTATGAAAGATGATCAACTGGAGGATGAGACATGAACCTCTTGAATTTCATAGTTAGAAGACTCCTGTTGATGGTTCTCGTTCTCTTCGGTGTTCTGTGTATAGTCTTCATAATAGCCAACGTTATACCTGCCGATCCCATCGGTGCTCTACTCGGAGGGAATGCTCCTCCCGAGGTTGTGGATGAATACAAGAAAAAATTGGGATTGGACAAACCTTTAGCTGAAAGGTTCGTTTCGTATCTTCTCGGGGTTCTCAGGGGGGATCTCGGGGTATCCTTCAGAACCAACAGACCCGTTCTCGAGGACATTAAGAAGTTCTTTCCCGCAACCATGGAACTTGCGATTGCTGCAACGATACTGTCAGTAATACTTGGAATATGGTTGGGAGTTGCATCCGCCGTGAACCGTAACAAGGGGATAGACCATTTCGCGAGGGTCTTTTCGATTCTCGGTGTTTCCATGCCAGTTTTCTGGACGGGTCTTTTGCTTTTACTGATCTTTTACTACAAGTTGGATATTCTGCCCGGTCCGGGGAGACTCGATATATTCCTCACCCCACCGAAGAGGATAACTGGATCCATAGTGATCGACTCTCTACTCACGGGGAACTGGGAGGCGTTGAAGAACGGTCTTCTTCACCTGATAATGCCCGCATTCGTTTTGGGTTACAGTGCGACCGCTTCGATAGCCAGGATAACCCGTGCAAGCATGTTGGATGTTCTGAGACAGGAATACATAACGACCGCCAGATCGAAGGGATTGGAAGAGAGAAAAGTTGTGAGGAATCACGCACTCAGAAATGCGCTCATACCTACCGTGACCATAATAGGTCTGACCTTCGGTAGTTTGCTCGAAGGAGCGGTTCTGACCGAAACGGTCTTCTCGTGGCCCGGACTTGGAAGATACATAACGAACGGTTATCTCGTTCTGGACTATCCCGCGGTGATGGGAGGAACGCTCTACATAGCTTTCATATATTCCTTGGTCAATTTGATCGTTGACATAATTTACGCATTCTTAGATCCAAGGATGAGGGTGTGATTTGCATGAGGATACTTGGGATACCGGTTCCTGAAAGTTACAAGCCCATGATAGAGGATTTAAAGCATACCATGTATCTTTGGAGAAAGAGCAGGTTGACGATGGTTGGAACCATCATAGTCCTGGCATTTCTGATGGTAGCGATCGTGGCTCCATTCGTTGCCCCTTACGATCCAATCGAGCAAAATCTCAAGGAAAAACTCCTTCCCCCAAGCAGGGAACATCTCTTTGGGACTGACCAATTCGGTAGGGACATATTCAGTAGGGTTCTCTACGGTTCCAGAATAGCACTGTGGATCATACTGCTGGTTTCGCTGATAAGTGGTGGAGTTGGAACGATGATAGGTGTGTTCTCCGGTTACTTTGGAGGAATAGTGGATGAGATACTGATGAGAATAACGGATATGTTCTTGGCTTTCCCCGGTTTGGTTCTCGCGATGGCTTTTGCAGCAGCCATGGGACCGAGTTTGACCAACACGATAATAGCGATCTCTTTGGTGTATTGGACGAGATACGCAAGACTTGCGAGAGCCGAAGCGATGAGAGTCAAGAATATGGAGTACATAGAGGCGGAGAAAGCCATAGGTGCGAGCCATCTGAGAATCATATTTCTTCATGTTCTCCCGATGTGCATTTCCCCCGTTCTGGTTCAACTCACACTCAGGATGGGAACCATAATATTGACCGCTGCGGGGCTCGGATTCCTCGGTCTTGGAGCTCAACCTCCGACACCGGAATGGGGAGCCATGGTCAGCGATGGAAGGAATTATCTCGTCGATCAATGGTGGATATCCACATTTCCAGGTTTGGCTATAGCCATAGTCGTTCTCGGATTCAACCTGCTCGGTGATGGTATAAGGGATATGCTCGATCCAAGGCTCAGGAGGTGAAATAAAGTTGGAGGATTCCAAGCTTCTATCCGTCAGAAATCTCAGGGTCATATTCAGAACATACAGAGGCATCGTTAAGGCTCTCAACGGTGTGAATTTTGAGATAGGAAGAGAGGAATTCGTTGGAATAGTTGGCGAAACCGGATGTGGCAAATCCGTCACCGCTTTGTCCATAATGCGTCTGATACAGCAACCGGGAGAGATAATAGATGGGGAGATAATATTCGATGGCACAGATCTACTGAAGCTTTCCGAGGACGATATGAGAAAGGTTAGGGGTAAAGAGATCGCGATGATCTTTCAGGAACCAAAGGTATCTCTCAATCCCGTTCTGAAGGTTGGAACGCAGTTGAAAGAGGCGGTATCCATAGCGGATGGAATACCGCAGAAATCGAGGGAAGCGGAAGAGAAGGTGATGGACATTCTGGATGCAGTTGGACTTCCCGATCCCAAAGGGTTGATGAACAAGTATCCACACGAGCTATCCGGTGGCATGGCGCAGAGGGTAATGATAGCCATGGGACTTTTGAAGAAGCCGAAACTCCTCATAGCGGATGAGCCAACTTCGGCTCTGGATGTCACGATACAGGCACAAATTTTGAACCTTATAAAGGACCTCGTTTCGAAATTCAGAACCTCCGTTCTGTTCATAACTCACGATCTCGGGGTGGTGGCAG
The DNA here is from genome assembly GCA_003641545.1 of Thermotoga sp. Lineage (GTDB taxonomy): Bacteria > Thermotogota > Thermotogae > B21-G9 > B21-G9 > B21-G9. Next base: position 3,284 of record QNAU01000072.1, on the reverse strand, counting down.
AATACTCGGACAGAGTCGTCATAATGTATGCTGGAAATGTGGTGGAAATAGGGGATGTTTACACCATCTTCAGGAACCCCGTTCATCCCTACACAAAGGGACTGTTGAATGCGGTCCCGAGGATCGGTCAGAGAGAACCTCTCGAAACCATACCCGGCATAGTTCCGGATCTCGTTCACCCACCGAGTGGTTGTAGATTCCATCCAAGATGCTCCAAAGCGATGGAAGTATGCTCGAAGGAATTTCCAGAGATGGTTGAGGTGGAAAAAGATCATTTCGTTGCTTGTCATCTGTTCACAAGAGGTGAAAAGAATGGCTGAGATGAACAACGTTATCATGAAGGTCGAAGATCTGAAGAAATACTTTCCCATAAGGAGCGGGATCCTTCTCAGGGTCAAGAATTACGTCAGAGCGGTTGACGGGGTTTCACTGAGCATAGAAAGAGGTGAAACCTTGGCTCTTGTCGGTGAATCTGGATGTGGTAAAACGACATTCGGTAGGACGATTCTTGGATTGTTGAAACCAACGGAAGGTGAGGTTCTGTTCGAGGGAATCAACATGTTCAAGGAGGAGAACAAGGACAGAATAAAGGAGCTGAGGAAAAAGATGCAGATAGTTTTTCAGAATCCCTACAATTCTCTTCATCCGAGGAAACTCGTGAAGGACATAGTCGGAGAACCCTTGAAGATACACACGGATCTCTCGAGACTCGAGATACTCGACAAAGTCAAGGAAACCTTGGAAAGTGTTGGGTTGAGGGAAGAACACATGTACAGATACCCTCACGAGTTCAGTGGGGGACAGAGGCAGAGGATCGCCATAGCGAGGGCGATAATACTCAGACCGAGCTTCATAGTGCTGGACGAACCGACATCCGCATTGGATGTTTCCGTTCAATCCAGAATCCTCAACCTTTTGATAGATCTAAAAAAGAGGTTGTCCTTAACCTATCTATTCATAACGCACAATCTCGCGGTTGTGGATTACATAGCGGACAAGGTAGCTGTGATGTATCTCGGAAAGATCGTCGAATTCGGTGATAAGGATACCATATTCAACAATCCTCTCCATCCATACACCAAGGTTCTGATGGCTTCCATACCTCTCCCGGATCCGAACAGGAGGAAGGAGAAAATAATACCAAAAGGAGAAGTACCGGATCCATCGAATCCTCCGGCTGGTTGTGGTTTCAACCCAAGGTGTGATTTCTCCATGGACGTATGCAAGAAAGAAATCCCAGATTTAATCGAGGTGGAGAAGGGCCATTTCGTCAGATGTCATCTATTTTCAAGATGAGATCATCGGCATGTCGATTCCCTTCTCCTTGACCGTCTTTACGGCTATTTCGTATCCAGCATCCGCGTGTCTCACGACTCCGAGTCCGGGATCGTTGTTCAAAACCCTTGACAACTTCTTCGCGGTCTCATCCGTTCCATCCGCAACTATGACCATACCCGCGTGAATCGAATATCCTATTCCCACACCTCCACCGTGATGCACGGAGACCCAGGTTGCCCCACTACTCGTGTTCAGGAGTGCGTTCAGAATGGGCCAATCCGCTATGGCGTCGGAACCATCCTTCATCGCTTCGGTTTCCCTGTATGGAGATGCGACCGATCCGGTGTCGTGGTGATCCCTGCCTATAACTATCGGTGCCTTCAGCTCACCCCTCTTGACCATGTCGTTTATGGCGAGACCGAATTTCTCCCTCTCACCGTATCCGAGCCAGCATATTCTCGCGGGTAATCCCTGCCATTTGACCTTCTTCTGTGCCATCTCTATCCACGTTCTGAGATGATCATCATCTGGGAAGAGTTCCAACACTTTTCTATCCGTCTTGTATATGTCTTCAGGATCCCCCGAGAGTGCGACCCATCTGAAAGGTCCCTTACCTTCGCTGAAGAGTGGTCTTATGTATTCCGGAACGTATCCCGGTATATCGAAGGCATTCTCCACACCGTGATCGTATGCCAATCTTCTTATGTTGTTCCCGTACTCGAACACTTTGGCTCCCTGTTTCTGCATCTCCAATATTGCATTTATATGTTCAGCCACCGAGTCATAAACCCTGTTGAGGTAATCTTGTGGATCCTTTTTCCTCAACTCGTCCGCTTCTTCGACGGATAATCCCTTGGGTATGTAGCCATTCAACGGATCGTGCGCCGCGGTTTGATCCGTGACAACATCGGGTATAACACCTCTTCTGACCAACTCTGGATGTATCTCCGCTGCGTTCCCAAGCAGTCCTATGGATAACGCTTTCCCTTCCCTTCTGGCTGAATCCACCATTTTCAAGGCGGTGTCGAGAGAATCTGTCCATTCATCGAGGTATCCGGTCTTCAACCTTCTCTCTATCGCCTTCTTGTTCACCTCCACAGCGAGCATGATGGCACCGTTCATGGTTGCGGCGAGTGGTTGCGCTCCTCCCATCTCTCCGAGCCCTGCGGTCAACACGAATTTTCCCTTGAGAGATCCTCCAAAATACCTCTTCGCAACCGCATAGAAAGTTTCATACGTTCCCTGAAGTATCCCCTGGGTTCCTATGTATATCCAACTTCCGGCGGTCATCTGACCGTACATTATCAATCCTCTCTCTTCCAGCTCCCTGAAGTATTCCCAATCAGCCCATTTGGGAACGAGGAGGGAATTCGCTATGAGAACTCTCGGAGCCCACTCGTGCGTTTTGAACACGGCTACGGGTTTTCCAGACTGAATCAGAAGAGTTTCATCATTCTCGAGTCTTTTCAAAGTTTCAACGATTTTATCGAATGCTTCCCAGTTTCTCGCCGCCTTTCCTGTTCCACCATAGACGATCAAGTTGGCTGGGTCCTTTGCAACTTCCGGATCGAGATTGTTCATGAGCATCCTCATCGCAGCTTCCGTCTGCCAGCTCTTGCACGTCAAAGTCGTTCCCCTCGGCGCTCTCACAATCCTTCCAGTTTCAACACCCATCTTAATCGCCTCCCCACTTTGAGAATCATCTATCTTATAAAATCGTATAGATTCCTCACGCTGATCTTGGACGGGTCACCTTCGAAATCAACTTCGACCATGTATCCGGGGAAGATCACCAAATAGTTGTCGGATGGCTTACAGTTTTCAATTTGAACTCCAAAGGCTGGTTTTTCGGATTTCAAAGTTATTTTTTTACCCTCGACTTTCCACGAGATCTTCGGATCCCTTAATCCGATCTCCCTGAATTTCCTCAAAATCAAGTGGTTCTCGATCATCTTACCATCGCATTTCAAGATGAGGTGAAGGAAATCACCATTTCCATCCACGTT
>QNAU01000071.1 GCA_003641545.1 Thermotoga sp. | reverse complement strand
GGTTTGTCGTATTCCAACTCTAGGATCTCCGCATCCACTCCAACTTTTTCGAATATCCTCCTCATCTCGTTGAAAGCCTTCTCCTTATCTTCCCCCTCGGTCAATCTCCTGTCTATGTGTATCATGCATTCGTCGGGAACCGCATTCTGCGACGGGGATTTGAAGAATATCTGTGTTACAGCCACCGTTCCCTTGCCAAGAAAGGAAGTAGATTCAAGCTCTTCATTCAAACGCTCTATCTCGTTTATTATCTTCGCCATCTTGTATATTGCGTTTTCTCCCCTCTCCGGAGCACTCGCGTGTGCTGACAATCCCTTCGTTCTTATTCTGAACTCTATCCTTCCCCTGTGTCCCCTGTATATACCGAGATTGGTAGGTTCCGTTATCAGAACGTAATCCGGCTTTATCACCCCTTCGTTTATGATGAACTGCCAACACAATCCATCGCAGTCTTCCTCCATGATGGATCCCACCACGTAAAGGGTGAAATCATCGAGCAGATCCATCTCCTTCAGAACTTTGACACCGTAGACCATGGACGCCATCCCAGCCTTCTGATCGGATGCTCCCCTTCCGTACACCCACTCGCCATCGTAATCACCGCTGAACGGATCTCTCTCCCACAGATCTGGATTTCCGACATCCACGGTATCTATGTGGGCATCCATGGCTATCCTTGTCCTTCCATCACCCACCATCCCTATGATGTTCCCAAGGTCGTCGGTGAAGACCTTGTCGAATCCAACCTTCTCCATCTCGTTCCCTATGAGTTCGACCACATCCCTTTCTTCTCCGGACAGGCTCTTCGTTTTCACCAGATTTCTCATGAATTCGACCAGTTCGGGTTCATATTTCTTCGCGAGATCGAAGATCCTGTTCATCTTTTTCACCCCTCAGAACTATTGGTTCTGTTAACCAAAGGTATTGAAAATCTATCAAACTTCAATATCATCCTTATTCGCTGTTGTATGGTGTCCCGTTAAAAATCCCGAATGATCATCGTATAATACATTCGCTGACATATTTTTTCACCTTTTCTTTTATGGTATTTAATTCATCTTCAGAAAAGCATTTTGCCTTATCGACAAATGATTTATCTAATGTCTTTGATGCGGTAAACTTCTGCAAAACATACCTCTTTCCATTTCTAATCAAATTGGCTATGCGAATTAAATCACCTTCCATTAGAAGTTCTTTCACAACGGTGGTTCGAAATTCGTGATCTATACCGCTGTTTAAGATTATCGTAATACTTTCCATAATTTTTTCTGTACAAACATCTGCCCGCACAACATCACGGTATTTTTCAAGAGGAGCTTTAATATCCATTGCTACGTAGTCGATCAGATTTTTAGCCAGCAATCGCTCCAAGATTTCCGGTTGACTACCATTCGTATCGAGTTTTACAAGATAACCCATATCCTTTATCCTTCCTATAAATTCTGCTAAATCATGTTGAAGCAAAGGTTCCCCACCGGTGATAACCACACCATCTAATTTACCAACTCTTCTCTCTAAGAAAGAAAGCACCACCTCTTCATCCAACGTATCTGTGAATAGTCTTGGATCCACCAATTCTGGATTATGACAGTAAGGGCATCTAAAATTACATCCTTGAGTAAAGATGATTGCGCTGATTTTACCTGGGTAATCTATCAACGATACTTTCTGAAAGCCAGCGATTTTCATTTCGCTATCACCTTAAAATTCTTCCTCAATCTGAATTCTTCTCTTTTTCCATTATTCCATTGACTTATGGGTCTCAAATACCCCACAACCCTTGAATACACTTCACATGTAGCATCGCACTTTGGGCATGTAAAGTGTTCTCCCGGAAGATAACCGTGATTTGGGCATACACTGAATGTTGGAGTGATGGTAAAATATGGAAGTTTGTAATTGTGGCATATCCTCCGAACAAGATTTTCCACAACTTCACCGTCAGTGATTCTTTCTCCAATAAAAATATGAATAACAGTTCCTCCCGTATATTTAGTCTGAAGTTCATCTTGTAAATCAAGTGCTTCAAATATATCATCTGTATAATTAACGGGGAGCTGGGAGGAATTCGTATAGAACGGTTCTGCACCATTTTTGAAGGCTCGTTCATTTGCGCATATTATGTCAGGATACTTCTTCTTATCTATCATTGCGAGACGGTAGGATGCTCCCTCCGCGGGGGTTGCTTCCAAGTTGTAATTGTTTCCGGTCTCTTCCTGGAATTCAACGAGCTTACTTCTCATAAACTCCAAGACCTTTAATCCAAAATCTTTGCCTTCCCGGTCACCAATGGTTACACCCAAAAGATTCAAGCATGCTTCATTCAATCCAACCAACCCAATTGTTGAAAAATGATTTTTCCAGTATGCACCAAATCTTTTTTTAATGTTCCTCAAATAGTATTTGGCATAAGGATACAAGCCCTGCTCTGTAAATTTCTCCAGGATCCTTCTTTTTATCTCCAAACTACTCTTTGCCAATCGCATAAGCTTATCCAGCCTTTCGAAAAATTCATCCTCATCCTTTGACAGATAACCCAATCTTGGCATGTTGATGGTTACAACTCCGATGCTCCCAGTAAGCGGGTTTGCTCCAAACAATCCACCTCCTCTTTTTTCCAATTTCCTCGTGTCCAATCTCAACCTACAACACATACTCCTTGTATCATCCGGCTTCATATCCGAATTAACAAAATTGGAGAAGTATGGGACACCATATTTTGCAGTTATCTCCCACAGTGGCTTCAGAAACTCGGCACCCCAAGGAAAATCCCTGGTGATGTTGTATGTGGGAATAGGAAATGTAAAAACTCTACCTTTTGCATCACCCTCCAACATCACCTCTAAGAAAGCTTTGTTGAACAGTTTCATTTCTTCCTCAAAATCACCGTAAGTTTCCTCTTGAAATTTCCCTCCAAAAATAACAGGTTGATTTCTGAGGTGTTCCGGAGGTTTTAAATCCAATGTTATGTTTGTAAAAGGAGTTTGAAATCCCACCCTTGTGGGGACATTTATGTTGAATAGAAATTCTTGTAGAGCCTGTTTAACCTCCTCGTATGAGAGTTTGTCATATCGGATGAATGGAGCAAGAAAAGTGTCAAAGTTGGAAAATGCTTGAGCTCCAGCAGATTCACCTTGAAGGGTGTAGAAAAAATTAACAATCTGTCCTAAGGCGCTGCTGAAGTGCTTTGGAGGTTTACTTTCTATTTTCCCCACTGCTCCTTTAAAACCCTCTAATAATAAGTCAAGTAGATCCCATCCAACGCAATAAACGGATAACACACCCAAATCATGGAGATGAAAATCCCCCTCTATGTGAGCTCTCCTTATCTCTTCTGGATATATTTTATTCAACCAATACACTTTGCTTATTTTGGAGGAAATATAATTGTTAAGTCCCTGTAAGGAGAAGGACATATTGCTGTTCTCGTTAACCTCCCAATCTATTTTATTAAGATACTGATCTACGAGATCTGTATTGGCTTTGGATATAATCTCTCTAATTCTTGCGTGTTGTTCTCTGTAAATGATGTATGCTTTGGCAGTTTTTCGGTACGGAGATGCCATCAGCACATCTTCCACGATGTCCTGAATTTCCTCAACTGTTGGTATCCTATCTTTTATTACTTGCTGTGCGATAGCCAGTACTCTAATTGTGAGTTTTTCTGCTGTATCTCTATCAAATTCACCTGTAGCTGTACCTGCTTTAGAAATTGCGTTTGTAATTCTCTCAGGGTCGAACTTTACAATTCTTCCATCCCTTTTTCTTATTTTTTCAAACACATAAATTCACCTCCTCAATTTGGCTGGGGAGTTTTTTACATCCGCAATGATGGATACCCTTCAGAATGATTTTTTCAGTATCTCAAGGAGATCACTTTCCTTCAAGTTCCCAGGAGTATTCTCCACAACTCTGTACATCGCCCTGTAGGAAACCTTCGCTATATCCTCGAGTTCCTCATCCTTCACCCCACACTCTCTGAGCTTTCTGTTCAATTTGAAGATCCCTTGGAATTCTCTCAGTTTCATTATGGCGAGCTCCGATGCTTTCTCCTTCTCCCTTTCATACACCCCAAAGACTTCTTTTCCAACGATCGCCAACTTTTCCACTATGTGATCTTTTATGTGTTCCAGGAAGTTCGGTCCAGTCATGCACAATCCAAGTCCATGTGCTATATCGGGATGAAAACCCGTTATTCCATGTTCTATGGCATGGTTCGCCGATGCACCCGCCAAGGTCAGCGTTATTCCCGCCTCTGTGTTAGCCCATGCTAAATTGGTTCTTGCGTTCAAATCATCACCGTTCTCGTATGCCAACGGAAGATACGTTACGACCCTCCTCATCGCATCGAGAGCCAGCATGTCCGTAAAAACGCTGGCATGTACGCTTATGAAGGTTTCGATCGCGTGATAGAATGCATCCATCGATGTGTAAAGTGTTTGATCCTTCGGGAGGGTGAGCATCAGTTCCGGATCGACGATGGAGAATTTAGGAAAGATCACATCGTATCCTATTCCAACTTTTTCCTTCGTTTTCAAATTCGTGATCACCGCGAACGGATCAATCTCCGTTCCTGTGCCGTGTGTCGTCGTTATTGCCACTATTGGGAGGGCGGATTTGGGTTTCTTGCCTCCGCCGACCGAAACGTAATCCCAAAATTTACCCCCGGATGAGGTTGTCATAGCTATGGCTTTGGCACAATCTATCGAACTACCACCACCGAGACCGATGATGAAATCCACGTCCTCCTCTTTCGCCATTTTCGATCCTTCATCCACCAATTCATCCGTTGGGTTCGGCGTGACCTTATCGAACACCACGGATTCCACACCAGCTTTTTTCAGTATCTCCTCCACCCTATACAACAGACCTGTTCTCTTGCTGCTGTGCCTTCCCGTGACTATCATGGCTTTTTTTCCAAGATCGCCGGCGAATTTTCCCAATCTTTCCAGAGAACCAACGCCGAAGAACAGCCTCGTGGGTATCTTAATCTCGAAGTTGAAAGCACTCATTTCATCGCCTCCTCGTTGAACAGAGATTTCAAATTTTCGAGAACTCTCAAAAATTTCTCGAATTTTCCATCCATCTCAATTATACTCCTGAAATTGTAGATCCATATATCCGGTTCCTTTCCCGTTGGATAAAAGGTGAAGGCTATGTTTTCATCGTTCATGAAGGATGGGTAGAAAATGTCCCCATCGGATGGTGGAGGAATCTCGTAGAGTTTCCCCGTTATCATGCTTCTCAACCAGAGGAAAAATTTCCCTTCCCTGTTGGAGACGAAGGCAAACCATCTCCCATCTTCAGAGATGATCGGGTCGAACTCGTTGAACGGGGTATCTTCAAATGGGATCGCCTTCCCATCCTTGAGAAGGAATATTCCGGTATCTCCCTTCGGTTTCACCATCGTGAACAGAATACCGTTATCGAAGTGAAAAGGCGAGAACATCTCAACATTCCTTGAAAACAGTTTTTCCAGGATTCCATCTTTGAAAAGATAGATCCCGTATTCTCCATTTTTTTCCATCGAAAAGTATATACCACTCTCATCCCAGAAAGGTGTGTAGAGGTTTCCCTTCCCATCGGGATTCAAAGATTTCAAATACGATCCTTCAAATCTGTCCAGATCGACCATCCAGATTGACCATCTACCAGTTTTCGTGCTCTGAAATATCACGGTCTTTCCATCGGGTGAGAACCTCGGGAAATATTCACTGCTTTTGGTGGTTGTGAGCCTGAGGATTCCGAAGTTCTCCAGATCGAGTATGTGAAGATCCCTGTTTCCTGTTCCTCTATCGCTGATGAAACACATAAATCTGCGATCCTTTGAAAACCAAGGATACTCATCCACGGACGATCTGTACGTCAATCTCAAGTATCCGTCGTAATCTCCAAATTTCAGTCTTATGAGAGCTATCCTCTCCATCAATGAGGATTCGAAGTCTTTGAGTTTATCGAAGCGTTTCTCATCACTCTTCACGAATCTGAGAAAACCGAGATTCTCTTTGTATTGATATGCGGAGAGCAATATCTCATTCAGATTTTCCATTCTCATGGTGATTTGAAAACTCGTGTAAGGTTGTCCAGAAAGGGTTGTGAGGAAGGACAATTTTTCTCTTTTCCCCAGTTCATTCAAATCGTGAATCATCCTGTTTTCAAGTTCATCGAGTATTTCGGAACATTCGGATTTCAGAAAGGCACATATTTCACCGTAATGTCTATTGAACACAACTTTTATCTTCAAAGGTTCGGAGAAAAGGATGGAAAGAAGGAGGATGTGGAAAAAAATGATGAGCGGTGATCTCATTCCACATTTTCCACCTTCATTCCGTTGTACAGACTCATGGCTTTTTCGTAGCCATGGTTCAATATGGTTCTAACAATTTCTGGGACTGTGTTCAGAACATTTTGCAATATCTCGAATTCCTCTTCCTCGAATTCTCCCAGAACGAAGGATACGAGATCCTCATCCTCCCTCTTTGGACCTATTCCTATCTTCAACCTCCAGAAATTCGGGGTTTCGAGGAAACTGACGATGGAGTTTATCCCGTTGTGTCCCCCACTCGAGCCATCATACTTTATCTTAACCCTTCCAAGATCTATGTACACATCGTCGTGTATCACCAGAAAATTCTCCGATTTGAATGAATACTTGTTCACTATCTCCGGGAAAATCACACCACTCAGGTTCATGTAAGTAAAGGGTTTAACCACATAGAAACTCTTGTCATCCAATTTCACTTCCCACAATTTGTACCTGACATTCTCGGTGATCTCGACATTTTCAAATCTTTCGAGTATCCTGTCGATGCCCATGAATCCTACGTTGTGGCGTGTCATAGCATATTTGATCCCTGGATTTCCAAGTCCTACCACCATTTTCAG
>QNAU01000070.1 GCA_003641545.1 Thermotoga sp. | reverse complement strand
CCATTCGAAGATTTGATTCTATCCTTGGATGAAAAGATAATATGGAACATATACAAGCCACACGAGAAATTGTTCACGACCATTCGAAGACTCAGTAAAAAGCATAGGATAAAATATGTCGTTGGGAATCACGATTATTACATCCTTGTCAACAGAAAACTTCAGGACGCTCTGAAAAATGCAATTGGAGAAATTGAAATTCATCCGTTGATCTACGATGATGAGATGGGACTGCTGATAATTCATGGGAATCAGTTTGATTTGATAAACAGGTTCACCTTCGACAAGAAGAGAAGAAGAATAGTTCCACCGCTCGGCGATTACATGACGAGATACATCATGAACAGATTCGACGGAAAGTTGGAGAATCTTCCGAAGGAGATCGGAGAATACGACAACGTCAAACCATTCTTCGATATAGACAAATGGTTTGAACACGTGATGGAAACTTACGATTTCGGGTTCAACATTCTGGAATTGTGGATGAAGACCGTCTTCGATATGTTCAAATCGGAAGAGTTCAAAGCATGGATAAGAGCTAATTTTCCGAAGATGCATTGGTTGTCGAAGCTCTTCCTGAACAGGGTGGGGGGCATGGAACTTGGAAAATTCATGACTCTGCTCGCATCCACGCTCAAGAAGGTGAGAAGCTCGGATTACCTTATGGCGAGGGTGAAAAAACTATTGTTAAAGAATAAAAAACTCAGAAGAAATGAGCTCATTGGATACACAGTGGATTTGGACTTGGATCATGAAAATTTGAACGGTGTCGTGGCGGGACATACACATGTGAGAACTTTCAAACTTTTCGGGGAAACGAAGTTTTACATCAACTGTGGGGCTTGGAAACCCGTTCTTGAGAGAAGGGGAAAGCGATTCGTTAAGGAAACGGAATTCGGATACACCATCGTTGAAAGGACGAAAGATGGTTTCTCTATAGAACATGGGAACTTTGGAAAATGGAAGGAAAAAGTTTTCGTTCCGATACCGCGTTGAAGGTGATGAAAAGATGAGATGTCCAAACTGTGGATCTCTCGAAACGAGAGTTTTGGATTCAAGACCCACCGAAGATGGATACGCCATAAGGAGGAGAAGAGAGTGCATGAATTGTGGATTCAGATTCACGACCTATGAGAGATTTGAAATAGGACCAGTTCTGGTCGTGAAGAAGGATGGGAGAAGGGAAAAATTCGACAGAGAGAAGATAAAGAGAGGAGTTATGAAAGCCTGTGAGAAGAGGCAGGTATCGATGGAAGAGGTTGAGAAGCTTATATCGAATGTAGAGTTGAAACTTCAAAAAGAGGGAAAGTTGGAGGTTGAATCGAAGAGGATTGGTGAACTTGTGATGGAGGAGTTGAGAAAGTTGGACAAAGTTGCATACGTTCGTTTCGCATCGGTTTACAAAGATTTCAGAGATATAGATGAATTTCTTGAAATAGTTAAAGGTCTGAAGAAGGAGGGAAGAGAATGAAGAAGGATGTTATATATCTGACCAAGGAGGGATACGAATCTCTCAAAAGAGAGTTGGACGAGTTGAAGAAAAAGTTCATGTACGAAGTTGCACAGAAGATAAAGGATGCACGGGAACTTGGAGATTTAGCTGAGAATAGCGAATATGAGGAAGCGAAGAACGAGCAGGGTAGGATAGGGAGCAGAATTCGGGAGATAGAGGAAATACTGTCGAGAGCCGAGTTGATAGATGTTTCGAACATGGATTCGAACGTCATAAATCTTGGCAACAAAGTCCTGATAAGGGACCTGTCGAGTGGTGAGGAGATGGAGATAACGATCGTGAATCCACAGGAGGCGGATATATTCGAGAGAAAGATAAGTGTGGATTCACCACTTGGAAGAGCTCTTCTCGGTAGAAGATTGGGCGAAACCATCAGGATAAGGGCTCCAAAGGGTGTTCAAAGATTTCAGATACTCGGGATAAAAATGTGATCTTCGGAGGTGTTAAATTGCTCGGAAGGATAAGAGAGGAAAAGTTGAAAGAAATAGAGGAACTTCGAAAAGCTGGTATCGATCCTTATCCTCACAAGTTTGACAAAAAGATGAGATTGAAGGAGATAAGAAATAAATACGGTGGGTTGGGAAAAGAAGAAGTTCTCGAGGATGAGAAGGTCAAGACGGCTGGAAGGGTGATGGTCATAAGGTATCATGGTAAGTCCTCTTTCCTTGTCATAAAGGATGAAACTGACAGACTTCAGATCTACATGAATAAGAACAAGCTGAAGGAAAAGTACGATTTTTTCAAGGAGTATTTGAAGATAGGGGACATAATCGGATTGGAAGGTTTCCCTTTCAAAAGCAGAACAGGTGAGCTCACGATATTCGTCGAAGATTTTGTGATCCTCAGCAAAGCCATGAGAACTCTCCCGGAAAAGTGGCATGGATTGAGGGACAAGGAGATCATCTACAGACAGAGATACGTGGATATGATAGCCAACGATGAAACACTGAGGAAGTTCAAGATGAGATACGAAATGGTGAGATCGATGAGGAGGTTCATGGAGAACCGTGGTTTTGTGGAGGTGGAGACACCTGTACTTCATCATGTGACAGGTGGTGCGTCAGCCAGACCCTTTGTGACACATCTCAACGTTTTGGATATAGACATGTATCTTAGAATAGCACCTGAACTCTATTTGAAAAGGATGGTAGTTGGAGGGTTTGAGAAGATATACGAAATAGGGAAGAATTTCAGAAATGAAGGAATATCATACAAACACAACCCTGAATTCACGAGTCTCGAAGCCTATCAAGCTTACGCAGATTACACCGACATGATGAAACTCACCGAGGATATGATCGTTCACGTTGTGAAGGAGATGTTCGGAAAAACGAAGTTGATTTACCAGGGAGTGGAGATAGATTTCACTCCCCCGTGGAGAAAGATAGATATGAGAGAATTCGTGAAGGAGAAAACCGGTTTGGATATAGTTGAGGACAGCGATGAAAAGATGATCGAGTATTTGAGGGGAAAAGAGAATCTTCCCGAGATCAGGAACAGATCGCATATAATTGAAAAGGTCTGGGATACCGTGGAGGATGAGATAGTGCAACCGACCTTCGTTCTCGATCATCCCGTCGATATATCTCCCTTAGCGAAGAGACACAGAGAGGACCCAAGACTCACCGAAAGATTCGAACTGATAATATTCGGAAGGGAGATAGCGAACGCATTCAGTGAGTTGAACGATCCTTTGGACCAGTTGGAGAGATTCATGAAACAGGTCGAGATGAGAAGAGCTGGGGATGAGGAAGCGCAGATGATGGATCTCGATTTCATAAGAGCTCTCGAATACGGGCTACCACCGACAGCGGGATTGGGGATTGGAATAGACAGGCTCGCAATGTTTTTGACTGATTCACCATCCATAAGGGACGTGATACCATTTCCGTTGGTCAGACCGGAGGAGGGCTTGGAAGAAGAGTACGAAGAACTCATGGAGTACGTCAGGAAAAAGGAGAAATAAAAAAAGGGCCTTGCGGCCCTTTCAATGCTGTGGGGGTATATCTCAAGGGGGATAGGGGGGTCGAACGAATTTCCAATTCCTTCCGATTTCCAGTATATTTGACTCGGTTGGATGTGAAAGGTTCAAAGGGGTGATATCTTGAACTTCGAAACGGTTAAATTTTTGGCGAGAAAGATAATGGAAGCGGGAGAAGTCCCGTTGATATGGGGCCATTTCGGGGTTGGTAAAACTGACTTAGCGAGAGAGATAGCCGAAGAAACTGGAAGAGAACTGATAATACTGGTCATATCCCAAATGGAACCTGGTGATCTTCTGGGACTGCCTGTGAAAGATCCCAATTCAAAGAAAACGGTCTTTCTCCCACCCGATTGGTGGCCCGAGAATGGGAATTCCCTGGTGTTGATAGACGAGATGAACAGAGCTCACAAATCCATCAGGAACGCCATAAATCAGCTTCTCGTTGATAGGAGAATTCACAACCATGTTCTTCCAAAAGGAACGTGGATAATGGCGTCTGCCAATCCTCCGGATGAAGAATACGACCAGGTGGAACTCATAACTGACCCAGCCTTTCTCTCGAGATTCTTCCATCTCGTTCTGACCCCGGACAAGGATGAATGGGTGAGATGGGCAAGGAAAAATGGAATCGATGAAGGTGTGGTTAGTTTCATAGAGAGATTCCCAGAATTTTTGACGGAATTCAGAAGGGTGTCCATGAAGTTCGAACCGAAACCATCTCCCAGGAGCTGGTTCAAACTATCCAAGGTTCTGCTCCGCATGACGGATGAGGAAATAAAAGAGTACGGTTACATCCTCGCGTCATCCATCGTTGGTCCAGAGGTCGCCCGTGTCTTCATCGACACAATGGTGAGCCAGTTCGAGCTTCCATCGATCGAGGAATTGCTCTTGGAAGGAAAAGATTCCGCATTTCAAAAGCTCTTGAAACTCGATAGGGTGGTTTTGAATTCCTTCATCTTGAGATTGAACAGGTACATGGAGAACATGGATGAAGATCTGGACCCGAAGAAAGTCGCGGACAACATTGTGAAGCTCTCCGATGTTCTTCCAAGGGATGTTTTCTTCTCCATAATAAGAAATCTAAAGTTCGTGGCGGATGAGTTCAACTCCAGAATCGCAAGGTTGATTCTCGAGGAACTCTCCATGAACCCCAAGATCGTTGAGCTGTCCACCGGTAAGATAAAGGGATGGATCGAGAACATATGAAATTGAGGGACGAATTCGATGAATCGAAAGAACTGATTGAGAAAGCCTTCATACAACTTGGTAAGGAATCACCCTTTTATTCCGTCATATTGCTACACATGGTTCCCAAACCTGACCCAAAGGCTGGAACGATCGGATTGAGAATCTCCGATCTTGGGAGGTATGAATTGATCTACAACCCGAAGCGAGTTTCAAGAATGGAGTTATCGAAGATAAAGTCACTGGTTTTACATCAGATCCTGCACATAGTGAATTTACACGTTCTGATAAAACCGAAAAACAGGGAAGACAAGATTATGTGGGATCTCGCGATGGATGCAGCGGTGAATCAATTTATACCTGAATTGGATTCATTCTCCGTCTCGTTAGACATGATTCTATCCGGACAGGCGGTGGCGGATGGTGAATTCTGGTTCGTCGGTCCTCCGAGAAACATGTACAATCAGCCAGCGGAATTTTACCATGATTACATAGAAGAGTGGGTGAAAGAAAAAGGCTGGGAAAAATCCGAAGAATTTGTGAAGGGTAGGGAGGAGCTGGAAGATCATCAAAGATTTGGCGATTTTCCTCTCTCAACGGAGATGATGGAAGCCAACGTGAGATCGATTCTGAAAGAAGCTGTGTCCAAGAGCAGGGGCAACATCCCGGGTTTCATCAGCGAAAAGGTGAGAGAAATACTGAGCGAAGCGGAGATAAATTGGAAAGTCGCCTTGAGAAGGTTCGTCGGTTCCTCCGTGTTGGGGGAAAGATACAGAACGAGGATGAAACCCAACAGAAGATACGACCACGAACCTGGTTGGAGAAGGGAATACATGGCGAAACTGGCGATAATAGTGGACACCAGTGGGAGCATAATCGAGGAGGAATTCGTGAAATTCTTCACGGAACTCGATCAGATGGTGAGAATGATGGACACAAGCATTTGGCTCGTGGAAGTGGATGAGATGGTTCAGAACGTCATCAAATACAGTCCAGGCATGTGGAAAGATGTTCCGATAGTTGGAAGGGGAGGAACGGACCTGCAACCCGGGGTGGACTATGCGGAATCGGAACTGAGGGTCGAGGGAACGGTGATCTTCACGGATGGATACACCGAGGTGCCGTATGCGAAGAGAAGGATAATCTTCGTTCTCTCGAGAAAACACAACGAAGAATTCAGAGAAAAAGCGAGGGAGATCTATGGTCCCGCATCGGTCGCCATTCTCAGAGGATGATATCGTTCTGGCACCTTCCAGAGTACGCGAGATCATGTTGAAAGTGCTAAGAGAGTCGAAAAATGATGTTCTAAGTATCATGAGAGATCTGAGAATCGAGATGAGGGAAAAACTGAACATGGGTGGAAGATACGCACTGGTTCTGATCTGTGGGGATGATGCTCCCTACAACCCATTCCTGTCATTTTACGTGAGCGATGATTCAAAATGTGCGGTCATTCTGACCACATCGAATCCCTCCCTCAATGGTGAAATACTGATCAACCTGAATGAGAAATTCGATCCGCTGGAGAAGGCTTTACTGAGGATTCTGGAGGTTTACGGAAAAGATATCTCCAATCCAACATTCAAAAGCGTCGTGCTCACGAGATACTGTATTCCACCATCCTTGGCGTATGCCGGTGATGAAAGATTTTTGAAGGAAAGGATACTGGATGAGAAACTGGATGACCGGGTGGGACTTTTGACCTTGATGGAACTCGACGAAGAAGGGATCGATACCATACTGATGGACGTTGGAAGAATGTTGTGGGACTTCATCCTTCCAACTTTTAATTTCGATGAGATCGTCTTGACTTTGAAATATCCGGAAGATGTGAAACTGGAAAGTTCCATTCTATTCGAAATATCGAGATATCTTAGGAAGAAGTTAGCCGAGATGAACGCAAAAATTCGGGAAGCTTCCATACCTTCAAATCTGAGATCGATGAAACCCTTGATTTCATTTTCCACCCATCTGAGAGACTATCCTCGCTTGAAGGATGAATTGAAGGCTCTCTCATCGATTTTCATCGACAAGTTGAAACGCATATCGGATTTCATAGAGAATGAGGGAAAAAACTGGGAAAAGTGCTCTTTCAGATGAAGACATCCGCTTCCATCAGAAAGGTGGATAGGCTCAATTTTTCCACTATATATGGATCGAACTGTTTCCCAGCCTGTATCTGGATCTCTCCGAATGCATCCGATGGATCCATTGGATCCCTG
>QNAU01000069.1 GCA_003641545.1 Thermotoga sp. | reverse complement strand
GCTTCCGTTGTGGACTGAGACATCTCTTGGAGTTTCAGAGCCGATTCCCTCGCTATCCCCTCATAAACACCCGCTCCCAAAAATACGAATCGCCTGTGCTTTGTGAGATCTTCATCTTCAACGAGTTCATACGATCTGTCAACAACATTTTTCACATTTCTGATGGACTCCTCTAACTTTTTCAATCTCCCATCATCCGATTCATACTCGACGAGGATCTGAAGAGCCAGCACGATCGATGTGAAGGATTTCGTCATTACGATCGATTCCTCCTCTATGGGAAGAACCAGAACCTCATCGCTCACGTCGAATATTGAACTGTTTTCCTCTATGGTCACACCGAGTATCGGTATCTTGAGATCCTTGAGTTTTCTTCCAGCCAATATCACCTCGGTCGATTCACCGGATCTCGAAACCAGAACTGCCGATCTTTTCAAGCCACTCTTCCCAAGATTCTCATCCAAGCAGAAATGTATCTCTCCAGCCGGTATCGCCTTCGTTTCCAACCCTAACCTCCCACTCGTGTATTTTGCCATCGTGATCGATATGTAATACGAGGAACCACATCCAACGAAATACACGACATCCACGTCGAACAGAAAACTGAGATCCCCACCTTCCACCCATTCACACGTGAAATCAAAAACCCTTGGAAGATCGTTCAGAGTATCCCTTATCTCCCTCTCAACCTTCGTCATGTTGAAAGACCTCCTTTTTCGATCATTCTTTTATCCCCCCGGCGGTCAATCCCTTAACTATGTATCTCTGAACGGTTATGAACATGATAACCGGTATTATGGTCGACATCAGGATAACTACGATGAACAATCTCTATTCTCCACCCCCTTTTCCTGAACTCCTCCAAGATGGAGGTATCGAGACCATCATCCGTTATTATCAAATCAACCTCATCCTTTCCACAAACCCTGTATGCTTTCACAACGTTGAATTTGGTGTGATCCGCGAGGACAAAAACTTCCATCGATCTTCTTATCATCGCTCTCGCTATCGCGGATTCCTCCCTGTTGCTCATCGACACACCGAACTCGTGCGATATACCGTTGACACCTATGAAAGCTTTTCCAACGTTGTATCTATCGAGCATGTCGATGGTGTCATCACCGACACACTCGAAGGTTCCATATCTCGCTTTCCCACCGACGAATATCAAATCGTATCTCTTCCCACTCTGCAGAATCTTCATACCCACGTTCAGGGAGTTCGTGATCACAGTCAGATTGGAGATATCACTCTGAAGGAGCTTCAAAACGAGAGAATAAACGGTCGTTCCTCCTCCAAGTATTATGAAATCACCATCGTATATGTGCTCCAACGCTTTCTCAGCTATGGCTTCTTTCTCCCTTCTCATCAACTTCATGTTGTCCATGAACGTCGTTTCACCGGTCAAATGCTGAAATACTGCCCCTCTGAATGTTCTCTTTATCAATCCTCTGAGTTCCAGTTCGTTCAGATCCCTTCTGACGGTGCTTTCGGATATCCCAAATAACTTTGACAACTCTTTCGTGGTTGCCACGCCTTTCTTTCTTATGTACTCATACATCTTGAGTCTTCGTTCCTCCGGAAGAATTCTCCCACCCCTATCCTCATTTTGATCATAAATGATCATCATTTTCGAATTTGTATGATCGAATATGATTATATTATGAAGATGAAGATCTGTAAAGTTGGGGTCTGTTATAATCTTGATACCAAGATGAACGAGGGAGGTGTCATTTGAATGAGGAAAGCGGTTTTCATCCTCTTTTTGTCTGTCCTTCTGTTTCTGATGTTGATTCCAAATCCAGCCTACGCGAAAAAGCTCAAGGTAGCTTTCATCTACGTTGGACCCATAGGTGATGCGGGATGGACTTACGCGCACAATCAGGGAAGATTGCACATCGAGAAGGTATTCGGTGATCAGATCGAGACGACATACGTCGAGAGTGTTCCAGAGGGGATGGAGGCACTTCAGGTCATAAGAAGTCTCGTTAAGAAGGGATACAAAGTCGTTTTCACGACGAGCTTCGGTTACATGGATCCGACTCTCATGGCAGCGAAGGAATTCCCGAAGGCTCACTTCTTCCACTGCTCCGGATACAAGACTTACAAGAACATGACCGCATACTTTGGAAGGATGTATCAGCCGAGATTTCTGACGGGAATAGTTGCGGGTATGATGACGAAATCCAACATAATAGGATACGTAGCAGCACATCCAATACCGGAGGTCATAAGGGGAATAAACGCATTCGCCCTCGGTGTGAAACTTGTGAATCCGAAAGCGGTTGTCAAAGTTGTTTGGACACACACGTGGTATGATCCCGCGATCGAGAAAGAGGCTGCTCTCAGCCTTCTCGATGCAGGTGCGGACGTCATAGCACAACATCAGGATTCACCAGCTCCGCAGCAGGCTGCACAGGAAAGGGGAGCATACGGAATAGGATACAACAGCGATATGAGTGCCTTCGCACCCAAGGCACATTTGACCGCCCCAGTTTGGAATTGGGGAGTGTTCTACGAATACGCGATAAGGGGAATACTCGATGGAACATACAAGCATGGAAATTACTGGTGGGGTATGAAGGAAGGAATCGTGGATATAGCACCATTTGGTCCCATGGTTCCGGACAACGTCAAAAAGATAGTCAACGTTTTCAAAGAGGCTATAATAGATGGAACCTTCGATCCATTCGAGGGACCGATATACGATCAGGAAGGAAAACTCAGGGTTAAAGCGGGCGAAAAGTTGAGCGACGAAGCTCTCCTGTCGATGGATTGGTTCGTGGACAACGTCGAGGGAACGATACCAAAGGGAGCAGGTGAGTGATCGAGGAATGCTTCTCGAACTTCGAAACATAGTCAAGAAATTCCCGGGAGGTATTGTCGCATCCGACCACGTGAACTTCGATCTGAGGGAAGGAGAGGTTCACACACTTCTCGGGGAAAATGGCGCTGGAAAAACCACCTTGATGAACATACTCTTCGGACTGTACAGGATGGATGAGGGAGAAATATACCTTCAGGGCAGGAGGGTTCATATAACCTCTCCTGCCCATGCGTTATCCTTGGGCATAGGCATGGTTCAACAACATTTCACACTCGTTCCATCCTTCACGGTTGCCGAGAACATAGCACTTGGATTGAAAAAGTATAAATTCAAGGTGGACTTCAAGGAAGTGTCGAAGAGGATAGAGGAGATATCGAAGTTATACAATCTGAACATAGATCCCAGCGCCAAGGTTTGGCAGTTATCCGTGGGTGAAAGACAGAAGGTTGAAATTTTGAAACTGCTCTACGCTAAAGCCAAGATAATGATACTCGATGAACCAACCGCTGTTCTAACCCCTCAGGAGGTTGAATCGCTCTTCAAAGCCATAAGGATGATAAAGGAGAGCGGGACGGGTGTAATATTCATATCCCACAAACTCAGGGAAGTCATGGAGATATCGGATAGAGTCACGGTTTTAAAATCGGGGAAGGTTGTCGGAACGCTGAACAGGGATGAACTCGATCCGAGAAAACTCGCCAATATGATGGTCGGAAGAGATGTCGTTCTGAAGGTTGAGAAAAAACCGAAGGAACCGGGAAAGATCGTTCTGAGGGTTTCGAATCTTCACGCTCTGAACGACAAGGGATTACCAGCGCTCAAGGGAATATCCTTCGAGATGAGGGAAGGTGAAATATTTGGAATAGCGGGAGTTGCCGGTAACGGACAGAGAGAACTTGCGGAGGTCATATACGGTCTCAGGAAACCAGCGGATGGAAAAATAGAACTGCTTGGAAGGGACATAACTCACACCAGCGTTATGGCGAGAATAAAGATGGGAATATCATACATCCCGCAGGACAGAAACGGTGTCGCAACTTGTCCAAACCTCTCGGTAGCCGAGAATCTGTTTCTGAAGGATCAGCAGGGAGAATTCCTGTTCAACCTGAAGGATGTCGTCAGGAGATCCCTACGCAGGATAGAGAAATACTCCATCCTAACACCGAATCCAAATTTCCCGTTGAAACTTCTCTCTGGAGGAAACATACAGAAGGTTGTCATCGCAAGAGAATTCGAGAATGAACCAAAACTCATAATAGCGGAGCATCCAACGAGGGGACTCGACGTCGGATCGATGGAGTTCGTTTACAGAAGTTTGCTGAAAGCGAGGGATGAGGGAAAGGCTGTTCTGCTTCTCGCCGGGGATCTGGAGGAAATATTCACGATCTCCGACAGAGTCGCGGTGATATACGAGGGGGAGATAATGGGATACGTCGAACCTGATCCATCCAACCTCGAGAAGATAGGTCTCATGATGGCAGGTGTGAGGGATGCTTAAAATTAGGATTGTGAAAAGACTCAATCCACCCAAGTATCATGCTTTCCTCGTTCCCATCCTGTCAGTCGTCATATCCCTGATGATAATGGGCTTGTTCCTATGGGCGAGATTTGGAAAATTCGAGAAGGTTGTGGAAGCATACAGGGAAATGTTCAGCTGGCCCTTCATCTTCGATTACGGTCTTCCGGATACCATATCCAAGATGGTTCCTCTCCTTCTCGCCGGTCTCGGGCTATCGGTGGTTTTCAAGATGAAGATCTGGAACATAGGTGCGGAAGGACAGCTCTATCTCGGTGCGATGGCGACGACGTGGGGAGCACTCTTTCTCTTCAAGAATGTCGAGAATTCCCTCATCCTCATTCCAACGCTCCTTCTCATGGGAGCGATCGCCGGAGCGTTATGGGCTTTCATACCCGGAATTCTGAAGGCGTACCTGAAACTCGACGAGATCGTCGCGACGTTGATGCTCAACTACATCGCAGCCCACTGGTTGAACTACCTCATCTACGGACCGTGGAAGGATCCCGAAGGATACAACTTCCCGTTGACGGCTGTATTTCCCGAAAGTTCATGGTTACCCATGTTCGGTGAATCTGGGATACACTCCGGCGTGTTGATAGCCTTAGCCATGGTTGTGTTGATATATTTTCTGATGTATCGAACGAGATGGGGATTTCATCTGAAGATAATAGGGGACAACCAGACAGCTGCGAGATACTCCGGAATAAATGTTGAGAAGAACATAATACTCGCCATGATTCTGAGCGGGGCTTTGGCAGGTCTCGCGGGTGGAATTCAGATGCTCGGTGTTCAGCACAGACTTCAACACGGCTTTTCTCCCGGTTATGGATACACCGCGATAATAATAGCATGGCTCGCGCGTCTCAATCCATGGGCTATGATAGTGGTCGCTTTCCTGTTCGGTGGACTCATGGTCGGCAGTGAGCAACTGCAAATAATGATGAGGATCCCGATATCCATGGTTTACGTCCTACAAGGTATAGTTTTGTTCACACTGCTCGCATCTGAGATGATCTTCAATTACAAGATAGAGATACTCATTCCGAGAAACGGTGGTGAGAAATCTTGGAGATGATCCTCAAGGTCCTCTCGGCAGCTGTCAGATCCGGAACACCGCTTCTATTCGCCACCCTCGGTGAGATAATAACCGAGAGAAGCGGTGTCATGAACCTCGGTCTCGAGGGCTTGATGCTCATAGGAGCCATAACGGGATTCATGGTGTCTTACAACACGAAGAATGTCTACCTCGGATTTATCGCCGCGATGATCGCTGGAGCCATTTTCGCACTACTGCATGCCTTCATGGTCATCACCCTCAGGGTGAACCAAGTCGTGAGTGGACTCGCCCTGACGATGCTCGGGACGGGTATATCCGGTATGCTCGGAAGATCCTACATAGGACAAGTCGCACCCAAATTTTCCGAGATGAGGATACCCATCCTTTCCGACATACCGGGAATCGGTGAGATATTCTTCTCACACGACATACTCGTTTATCTGACTTACATTCTCGTTCCTCTGACCTTCTTCATACTCTTCAAAACGAAACCAGGAATGATTCTAAGAGCTGTTGGAGAGGAACCATCCGCGGCGGATTCGAGGGGAATAAATGTTTACCTGGTGAGATACATCGCGACGACGATCGGTGGAGCCATAACCTCGGCGGGAGGAGCTTACCTCTCCTTGGCGTACACGTCCATGTGGATAGAGAACATGTCGGCTGGCAGAGGCTGGATAGCCATAGCACTCGTCATATTCTCCGCGTGGGAACCTTTCAAAGCCATGATAGGTTCGTATCTATTCGGTGGAATGATGGCAACCCAGCTGAGACTTCAGGCTGGTGGTAAGGTGAACATCTCCGCCAACATACTGATGATGCTTCCATACATTGCCACCCTCGTTGCGATGGTGATATTCAGCTCGAGCGAGAAGTTCAGAAAGAGGATAGGTGCTCCGACGGCTCTCGGAATACCATACTCGAGGGAGGAGAAGACATGAGGGTGATAACCTCCGAACAGATGAGGGAGATAGATCTGAAAACCATGGAGGAATACGGACTGAGCGATGAAATACTGATGGAACACGCCGGAATGTCCGTCGTGGACGGAATGATGGAGGAGTTGGGTGATCTCGACGATCTCAAGGTGACCGTCCTGTGTGGAACGGGAAACAACGGTGGGGATGGACTCGTTGTATCGCGCATCCTTCTGGATAGAGTCGAAAGATCCAACCTGAAGGTGTGGATAGTTGGAAAGATGGAGAAGATGAAACCTCTACCGAAAAAGAAGATGGAGGTTCTTCAAAGGTACGGTGTGACGGTCAGATTCATAACCGAGGATGAGAGTGTGGATGAGATCGAGAAGGATATACACGATGGTGATGTCATAGTGGATGCGATGATCGGAATAGGATTCAAGGGAAGGATGAGGGGAATCGTCAAGGAGGTCTCACGTATCGTCAACGACTGCGATGGATACGTCGTCGCGGTGGACATACCGACAGGTGTGAACTCGGATAACGGCATGGTGGATGAGGACGCCATCCGTGCGGATCTGACAGTTACATTTGGCTTGCCCAAGGTTGGACACGTTCTCTATCCGGG
>QNAU01000068.1 GCA_003641545.1 Thermotoga sp. | reverse complement strand
TATGGGCAATGGGAGAGTGTGAAGGGATTAGAGATGGCGAAGAAAGAGGTATGGGTGAAGGTGATAGCATACAACTGGGCACAGGCGATTATATTTTTTGTTTTTGTTGCTGGCTATATGAGACATTTATCTTCTTTCTCACCTTACCTCCTCAGGGATTTTTCGAACACACTCAGTTCTTCTGGAGTGTGTTCGAAAAAAGAGCGAACCGATCAGGGATGAGATAAAATATCACAATAAATCATGAAAGAGCTTCTCGAGGGATTCGGAGATGTTGAACTGCTGAGGTTATAAAAATATTTACAAATCCCGAATGATGAAATATAATTTTCTGTGAACAAGAATAATTTATAGGTGTGATGGGTTGAGAATCAAAATTATTTTTGAGATTAACCATGAAAAACATATCCCAATAAATTACAATCATTACCTTTCATCCTATATTTATACTCTTCTGGGAAAGGTAGACAGAGATTTTACATCTTTCCTACATGAGAAAGGTTATGGTAAGGGATTCAAGCTGTTCACATTCTCTCAGATTTTCTTTGAGAAGAGCAAAGTTGTGGGTGATACAATACACGTCTATCCAGGTGAAGGCTGGTGGTTCATATCCTCTCCAGTGGGGGAAATAATCGAGAACTTCATCTTTCCATTGTTAAAGGCTGAGGATTATTTGATCATCGGTCGCAATTCTTTCTTTATTACGAAGATCTTTCCTCTGGAAAGCCCGGCTTTTGGAGAGAAGGAGAAATTCAAAATGCTGTCTCCTCTCGTGTTGAGCGTCGGTGTCATGAGAAGTGGAAAGCTATACCATAAGTATTTAACTCCGTGGGATGGGGAATACCAGGAGCGTTTTCGCTTGAATCTCATTGAAAAATACAAAGCAGTGTTCGATGAAGAACCGAAGGACGACCGCATAGAAATAAAGCCAGATTGGAATTATATAAACAGAAGAGGCAGGATAACGAAATTGGTGGATTACAAGGGAACCAAAATAAGGGGATGCATATTCCCATTCGAAGTTGCTGGCAACCCGGAATTGATAAAACTTGGTTATGAAGCTGGATTTGGGGAACTTAACAGCTTGGGTTTCGGGATGGTTGAAAAGATCGAGAAAAAGAGAGGAAGGTTCAAGAAGTGAAATTTTTAATTTCATGCTGGGGTGATCCATCAGCGTGGAGGGAAACCCTCTATCTTTTCGAAGACAGAGAATATCGCTCAAAATCCTCAACGTCCGTGCTCAGTGATCATTTGAAACCAGATTCGATTCTGATCATAGTGCTGGATAGTCTCATCGCGAATTACGATTGTAATTTCGAAAATTACGATGATTTGAAGAATTCGCTGGAAAAAGAATTAAGAACTGTTATAGAAGATTTCGGGATGGATACCGAGATAAGTCGTATCTTGATTGCCCCATCGGTTGGATCCTACACGACCAGAAAAGGAAAGATGAAGATAACGTTTCTGGGGAATCTGAGCGATTTTTACAATCATGTCTTCTCCTCACTTGTCGATATTTTCATGCGATCCGTGATGGAGAAAGAGAGCCTCGAAATTCATTTCGACGTAACCCATGGCATCAACTTCATGCCCGTTCTGACATACAGAATTCTTAAAGAGATTACGGGGATTCTGGCTCTGACAAAGAAAGTAAAATTCCATGTTTATAACTCAGATCCTTACATAAAGGAAGGAAGATTGAAAATTCACATTGTGGAGAAAAAAGATGTGGCTCCTTCATTTTCAGCGATACACGGAAATATAAATTCTCAGTTGAGAAATGGAAAATTCTTGAAATTGAGGGATAGGCATGAAAAAGGTGAGGAGTTTTCAAGAGACAGGAGGAGTAAAACCCCCATGCTGGAGGACATGAGAAAAAAATCCGAGATATTCGCTTTCATTTCGGCGGTATCGAATGGATTTCCACTGGCTATATACTCTTTCTTCCCGGAGGAAGAGGAACTCAGAAACAATATCTTGAACGTTATCGAGATGATCGGAAAATACACGTCAATTCACAGAGAAAAGAACGAGATAGTCGTGGAAAGGGTAATAAATTGGGATGAAAGATTCATCCTCTTTCCCTCCGCCTTGCTGATGGTTGGCATCCTGAAGGGAAAAAATGTGGGGAGAAAGGAAGTGATCACACTCGAAGAATTGGAAAAAATTAGGGATATTTACCACCCTATCAGTTCGATCAATTCGTTGATCAGCAGGGATTTGAAGGAATTCGAAGAAAGGAAAGAAGAATTCGATACCAGTTGGAAGGATTTGAACGAGTTTGATGAGCGAGTGGATATAAGAACATTCCTTGCCCATTCGGGACTCGCGTATGGATTGATCGAACTGAAAAAGGATGATGGAGGTGCTCTTCTCATGAGATACAAACCGAACAGGAGAGAAAAAATAGCACAGCTTTGCATAAATGTTTGCGAAGTTGGGGAGTGAGTTGGATGAGGAACACGCTCGTCTGCACAACAGGGGCGAGTTTGATTGGAACCTTCAAAAAGTATTCCGTGAACAGAGGCGATGTGAAATCCGCGATCAATTTACTTCGATCTCTCACTGAACCACTTGAAAACAGGGAATTTGGAGCAGAAATAAATTCCACCGCCAGTTTGATTGAAAGAGGATATCTCGATTCCCTTCAAAATCTTTATCTAATCGTTTCGGATACCAATGATGGAATATTCGTTGGAAAGGTTTTGAAGTCATTCTTCGAGGAAAATCCATTCGGATACGAATTCAACAGAGTCACGGTCAAGGTCGTGGAACATCTGAACGATATGGACATTCACAAATTCAGGTTGAACGGGTTGAGGAATCTTGTAAGAGAGATGGCTAAGTTGGCTAAGGAACACTCTGATAGTATGGTGATAAACGCTACAGGAGGTTACAAAGCTCAGATAGCTTTTGCGGTTTTACTTGGCCAGGTTTTCAAAATACCGGTTTTCTATCGTTTCGAGGGTTTCAACCATGTTATAGAACTTCTTCCTCTTCCCGTGGAACTCTCAAACGAAATTTTCAAAAATTACAAAAAAGTTTTTCTATTATTAGAATGCAGGGATGTAGTGGAAGAGGATGAATTCTTGAAATTCGCAGGAGTGAGAAATTTTGCGAGCCTTGGGAACGATGTGAAACTTTTCATAGATAGGGAGAATATTGATGGTGTTCGATATGTCGCCCTGAATCCTTTGGGAGAAATCTACGTTGAGAAAGTTGGAAAATTTGAATGGGAGGATATAGAAAACTGTGAGTTTCTCATTTCACCCAAGAACGCTTGGGAAAAATTCACCGTCTCCGATTCCGAGGAACACGCCAAAAAGTTGATACAGAAATACAAAAGGATCATCGAATTCGTGTTGAGAAATCCCTTAGTTGATGAAGTGATCGTCCAGGGATACTCAAAGAATCACACGGGAAATTCCAGGGAAATCAAGGTTGTGGGAAAGTGGATGGAATTTGATCTGATCACAAAACATGGAACACTTCACATGAAAATACTGACAAAATGTCAAAATGAAAGAATACTGGAAATCATAGCTCGAAATTTAAAATCTGGATTGGAGGCGAGAGTTTGATCCTAAAAATATCGAGAATTGGAGAGGCTTTTTCAACCGGTTTGAAAATTTACGAAAGGATAGCGGATCGATTAGATTACGATGATGGGTTCGGAATTATATTTCTGAAGGAGGATGATCGATACGGATACAAGGAAATCAGAGAAATACAGAAGAAGGAGGACATGATCTACCTTTTCAAATCCACCAAGGGTAATCTCTCCTACTCGAATGCACCAACCGTGAAACTCCAAGGATCCGATAATGCGGATAAAAGAGCCATCGAACGTCTCATGAATTTTTTCAATCATGACAGGACGAGAAATTTGTATGAAGCTTTCGAAAGATCAAGGACAGATATAGAAATGGATCTCTTGAAATATGATAGGAGAAAAAATCACTTCCTGACAGTGCTGATCCAAAAAGACCACGATCTTCTTTATCCTGCGGATGTTGAGGAGATAGTGGATGTGTTCAAGGAGAGAGTTTTAGAAAAAACAAAAGAAAAGAGAAACAGGTGTTTTCTGTGTGGTAGAGAGGTTGAATCCTACACCTATTTGAATAGGATCTTCAAATTCAGCACCTTCGATAAACCTGGATTCACCCCGCTCTTAAAAAAGGAGGTTGGAAGTGTCGTAGCGATATGCGAGGATTGCAGGTTGAATCTCGAATATGGAAGAACCATAGTGGAAAAGCATCTAAGTTTCAGATTCTTCGGAGGGGACACTCTTTGGATAATTCCAGATGTGGATGAATTGGATCTGTTGAAAGAAACGGTAAATTACATCGGGAAAAGTGAACTTCTGGAAAAAGGTGGTAGGACGAACTTTGCCAACGTTGAGAGAGATCTTGAGAATTATCTGTCACGTAGATCCGCACATTATGACTTTATATTCTTGAGTATAAGCAACAACGCGGAAAAGATCCAACTTCACATAACGGAGATATCACCGACTAGGTTGAAGAAAATGGTGGATCTTTCCAACGAATTCAAGGAGAGAGCCGAAGAAATTAACTTACATTTCGAGGATCCGACCATTGGAAAAATCTGGGAACTGTTTCAAAAACCGAAAACGAAGAATCCAGGGAAGAAGCAATTCTATGAGCTTGTGGATTCACTGTTCTCAGGAAAATCCTTCAGCCGTGATGTTTTCCTGATGTATGTCATGAGAACAATAAGAACGAATTTGTATGAAAACAGTTTCTCGGAAATTGCACGATCAGCTTTCTTTGCATACATGTATCTAAGAAGGATGGGTATCTTCAGCGATTCAGGAGGTGAAGAGATGGAACTTTCAGGATTCTTTGAGAAATTTCCTGAATTTTTCGACAAACCATGGAAAAAGGCGATATTTCTACTTGGTGTCATAACGGGCAAATTACTCGATATACAAGCTGTCGAAAGGGGAGGAAACAAACCGTTCTTGAAAAAACTGAAAGGATTGAAGATGCGAAAGAACGAGATTTTGGCTCTGCTTCCAGAGCTCAGAAACAAGTTTGAGCAATACGGAAGGATGAGTAAATATTATGAAAAACTGTTCGAGGAAGCATCGGAAAACATTATAAAAGCTGGAAATTGGAATGCTGGTATTGATGAAATTAACTTTGTTTTTTCAGTTGGAATGTCTTTAAGAAATGTTTTGAACAGGGGGGAAGAAGATGAGGGAAACGGTGAAGAACAGGTGTGAGATTCTTTTCCTGTATGATGTCAAATGGGCAAATCCCAACGGTGATCCGATGGATGAGAACAAACCGAGGCTGGATGAGCAGACTGACACTCTGTTCGTCACCGATGTTAGATTGAAAAGAACCGTTCGGGATTATCTCGAGGAGAAATATGGTGAGACGTTGTGGGTTACTTCCAAGGAGGTTCTGACGCCGGAGAAGAGGATGAAGGATCTTGGAATACAGAGCAAAGACGATGCGGTGGAAAAATGTATAGATGTTAGATTGTTTGGAGCTGTGCTACCCACCAAAGGAAAGGGAGCGACCGAAACATCCCTGACGGGACCTGTTCAGTTCAGATATGGAAGATCACTCCACAGGGTGAGATGGGAATACATTCAGGGAACAGCCGCCTTTGTATCGAGGGAAGGTGCTGAGCAGAGAAGTTTCAGAGAAGAGTATGTGATCCCTTATTCCTTGATAGCCTTCTACGGAATTGTGAATCAAAACAGTGCAAAATATTCTGGGCTCACCTACAATGATGTAGATAAACTCATGGAGGGTTTGTGGATAGGGACGAAGAATTTGATAACCAGATCGAAGATGGAACACAATCCGAGACTTCTCGTAAGGATAGATTATAAGGAAGGGGTCAATTATCACATAGGTGAACTGGATTATTTGATCGAACTGGTATCGGATAAAGAAGATGAACTCATAAGGGATGTCACAGACTTCAGCATAGAAATAGGTGAACTGGTTAGTGCGGTGAACAGGGTCAGGGAAAAGATTCAAAGCATAGAATACAGGAAGGATGAAAGATTATCCCTGCTTTTGAATGGTGTTCCAACTGATGTTGAAAAAAGCTTTACGGATCTGGAAGTTCGTGAGATGAGGTGGAGTGATTGAGAAATGAATGTGGTTGTTTTCAGAATAAAGGGTTCTTACGCCAACTTTAGAAAGGTGTATACGACCACATCCTCCAACACACTTTCCTTCCCACCGAGAACAGCCATCTTGGGGATCATTGGTGCTATCCTTGGATACGATAACGGAGGGGGTAGGGCATATCATCTTGAAAAGCTTTCGAATCTTGAAACCTCTGTAATCGTTGAGAAAAAATTGGAAAAGATAAGAACCCCTGTGAATTACATCCACACGAAGGATGGTGGAAGAACCCAAATAATCCTCGAGTTGATAAAAAATCCCTCATACCTCGTATTCCTTCAAAAAAATGATTTTGACGATTGGAACAGACTGGTTCAAATGCTCGAAAATGGGGAAAGTGTTTTCACACCGTATCTTGGGTTATCTGAATTTATAGCAAAGGTGGAATTCGTTGGAATATTCGAGGCTGAGAAGGAAGAAAATTTGCCATGTCCGGTCAATTCTGTGATCCCTCAATCCAGAGCAGAAATAATGGTTGAGAAGAACGTGTTGTATTTGAAAGAGAGAGCGACAAGGAGCATGGACAAGGAGAGGAAATACATTGAACATGAAACCTACATTCTGAGGAAGGATGCGCAACCTATAACGGTTAAAAGTGCCGAAGTTTGGAAAGTCGATGAGTGGAGAATAATCTGGATGTGATCGATTCGATTCCAATCTTTTGGGGGTGAAGATTTGATTCTCTCTCACCCTAAAAGGCTTCTTTCTGAACATCTTGAAGGTGTGGAGAAAAGGGTTCTGGATAAATTCAACAGGCTATCAAAGTTTTTCAGTTGGGAAGAGGTGTTTGG